>NZ_JBNHFD010000094.1:0-15324 GCF_059089865.1 Arthrobacter sp. Y3221157 | reverse complement strand
GAGCACCGGCCCCGCCCGGCCCGGCCATTACGCGGGCATTAGTGGTTTACTACAGAGGGAAACAGATTCAACCGAGGAAAAGCCACACATGACGCAAGCGCCGCCGTCAGCGCCGAGCTCCGCCGGTACGGTGTGGAAGTGGTGGACGCCGAACCGCACCAGCTGCCGCCGCGCGTCGCGGACATGTACATCCGGCTCAAAGCTGCCGGTAAATTGTGAGACCAGTAGTGTGTTGCGGCCAGGAGGAGCTTTGTGAACGTGCCCATTTACCAGCAGGTCCTTGGAACGGACTTCGCCAGGTTGCAGCCCGAGCTGCAGGAGTACTTCTCCCTGGTGCCCGGCTCAGGCCGCTACGGCATCGGTGAAGGGACATTCGATGTGGTGGGCTGTCGGCAGGAGTGGCTGCGCCCGCTGCTGCGGCTGACCAGCGGGGAGGAGGCCTTCTTCCCCGAATATGGCGAGAACATTCCGTTCCGGATCGAGAACCACGCCCACCAGGACCCGTTTGGCCGTTCCAGCCTTACCGCCCGCAGGGAGATCCGGTTTCCCGGACGGACCCGGATCTTCCAGGACACCACCAGCGCCACCTTCCGCAACGGGTCTCCGCAGCTGGTGGACTACGTGGGCCGCTACCGCCGCATGGTGACCGACCTGAATCTGAGTGTCACCGCGGAGGGACGGCTGCGCGGCGTCTCGGAAGCCTCCCGGCTGTTCCTTGGCCCGCTTCGGGTGCCCTTGCCGGCGCCGGTCGACGCCAAGGCGTACGCCGAGCAATGGTGGGATCCCGCAGGCGGTACCAATGGCAAGCACCGCATCCAGGTCAAAGTCATCCAGCCGCAGATTGGCTTGGTCCTGGTTTACGCCGGAAGCTTCGACTACCGGTTGCGCCCCTACACCGGAGGCAGCGCAGCCCAAAGCTTCCTTCCCCGCTACGCACAGCCGGACCGCTGGGAGAACAGGGTCTAGGGCGGGCCCGCCCGGGCCGGCCGGCCTTGCCGGTTAGCCCAGGGCGAGCTGGTTCAGCCCGTCCGCCAACTGTGTCAGCCTGCCCAGCACCGCGGTGGCCTGTGCAGGGGTGCGGCCGGCCAGGCCCGCCGACGGCGTGACGCGGAGGGTCCGCAGGGACGACGCCGGCAAGCCAAGCTGCCGCCACGGCCGCCAGACGGATTCGACGCAGTCCGCAACCTTGGGAAGGGTTTCCCCATCCACGTCCAGCGCCCCGGCCCACAGCCGCTTGCCTGCCTCCACCGTCCCGGCCAGGTGCTCCCATTGCCGGGTGGTCAGGGCCTTCAGGGGCACAGCGACGCCGTCCGCGCCGGACGCCAGGATCGGCTCGAAAGGTGCTTCGATGGCGGGCACGGACACCACCACCTCGCCGGCTCCCGCGGCGCGAAGGGCCTCAACCACCAGGCGCCATGCTTCACGGGCCTCCGCGGAGGCAACGGCCCGCAGCGTACGGTAGCCACTGGCAGTAGGGATGGTGCCGGCGAGCACGGCGGCGATATCCGGTTCATCCAGCTGGACCACCAGCCGTGCACCGGGCACGGCTGCGGCTACACGGGCCAGGTACCCTCCTACACCCGCAGCGAGCGACTCAGCCAGGTCCCGCCGTGCACCGTAGTCGACCAGCGCGCGTTCGCCGTTATGCAGGTGCAGGCCGGCGGCCAGGCTAAGGGGGCCTACCAGCTGGACCTTGATTTCCTCCGCGGACGCCTCCTCGGTCCCCGCGACGTCGGCCAGGACGTTGATGTCGGTGGCCAGCGCCGAGGCTGCACGGCGCACATCCTTGCCCGGACGGTCCACGAGCCGCCACCCGTAGGGCTGGACATCCACGGCCAGCTCCTCGAGCAGGGACGCGGTACGGCCCAAGGCATCGGAGCCGACGCCCCGGGCCGGCAGTTCAGCCAGGAACGGCAGGTGCGGGCTGCCGAGTTCTCCACGGATGATCCGGGCAGCTTCCACGGGGTCCTCGCCCGGCCATGGCCCCAGCCCGGTCGCCGTTACTTCCGCCGGCGGGGCCTTCTTGGGCGCGGCGGCGGGTTCGTGCCGTTCAACCACGGTCATGCGAGGGCTGATGCCTGGGGGTGCTGGCCGGAGGCTGCCTGGTGGTCCTCGGCGATCGCCTCGTGGTGGCGGATGACCTCGCCGATGATGAAGTTCAGGAACTTTTCGGCAAAGGCCGGGTCCAGGTGTGCATCCTCGGCGAGCCTGCGGAGCCGTGCGATCTGGGCGGTCTCGCGCCCCGGGTCACCCGCGGGAAGCCGGTGGGCGGCTTTCAGGAAACCCACCTTCTGCGTGGCCTTGAAACGCTCCGCCAGGAGGTACACCAGCGTGGCGTCGATGTTGTCGATGCTGGAGCGGATGGACAGCAGTTCAGCCATCACCGAACTGTCCACCTGGCCGGCCAGGGAGCTGGCGGAGGGATCGTATTCGTCGGAGTCTGGTGAGGGGAGGTTGTGCTGCGTCATGATCCCAGTCTATGGGCAGCGGGACCGATGGGCCGGGTGTTAAGCGCGGGTGCCCGGGGCCGCCCCGGCGCCGGCGGCACAGCTCAGATGCCCACCCGTGGTTTACAGCGCGGCGCGCTGCAGGGACCGGGCGGCGTCGATGGTCGCTTGGCCCAGGACGCGGCTACCCTGGTAGAGGACAACTGTCTGCCCGGGCGCCACGCCGCGGAGGGGGTCTGCCAGCCGGACCACCAACTGGGCGGCTGACTCCCCGTCCGTCTCCATGCGGGCGGCGGCGGGCACCGGGTCGCCGTGGGCACGCACCTGGGCGTAGCAGTCAAACTCCTCCCCGGTATCCACTTCCCGGATGGGCAGGCCCGCCCAGGACACCTTGATGCCGCGGATTTCATCGATGGCCAACAACGCCTGCGGTCCCACGACCACCTTGTTTTCCTTGGGCCTGATCTCGAGCACGAAGCGGGGCTTCCCGTCAGCGGCGGGGGTTCCCAGCTTCAGCCCACGGCGCTGTCCGACCGTAAACGCGTTGGCGCCGGGATGCTCGCCCACCTTGGCTCCGGTCTCGTCCACGATGTCGCCGCGGGTCATCTCGATCTTCTCGGCGAGCCAGCCCGCCGTGTCGCCGTCGGGAATGAAGCAGATGTCATGGCTGTCCGGCTTGTTGGCCACCGACAGGCCGCGGCGCTCGGCCTCTGCCCGGACTTCGGCCTTGGAGGGCGTGTCGGCGAGCGGAAACATGGAGTGCTTGAGTTGCTCGTGGGTCAGGACACCCAGGACATAGCTTTGGTCCTTTGCCCAGTCCGCGGCGCGGTGCAGTTCGCGGTTTCCGTCGGCGTCCTCGATGACCTTGGCATAGTGGCCGGTGCAGACGGCATCGAAACCCAGCGCGATCGCCTTCTCCAGCAGCGCCGCGAACTTGATGCGCTCGTTGCAGCGCATGCAGGGGTTGGGCGTGCGGCCGGCAGCGTACTCATCAATGAAGTCCTGGACCACGTCTTCCTTGAAGCGCTCCGAGAAGTCCCACACGTAGTAGGGTATGCCCAGTACGTCACAGGCCCGCCATGCATCGCGGGAGTCCTCGATGGTGCAGCAGCCGCGGCTGCCCGTCCGCAGGGTGCCAGGCATCCGCGACAGCGCCAGGTGGACGCCGACGACGTCGTGCCCGGCCTCGACGGCGCGGGCGGCGGCAACGGCGGAGTCAACTCCGCCGCTCATGGCTGCTAGAACTCGCATGCTGGCTTTCTGTCGGGGAAGGTTTTGGCCGGCGCCACGTGGCTGGGGACCGGCTGTGCGGATCGAACGGGCAGGCTCCCGGAAACGATCCTCGCCTATCTATTCTACGGCCTCATGTAAAGTGTCCCGCCGCAGATGCCAAGTCAGCGGTTGCCTGGCCCCTGGCGGGCAATGGTCCCGGCCGTCTGGATCGCGGACTCGTGACCGGCCATGCCTGCCTGCCGGGCACGCACGTAGGCATCGGGCAGGGCAGCCAGGAGGGCGTCGACGTCGGCATCCGTGGAAGCATGGCCCAGCGTGAAGCGCTGTGCCCCACGTGCTGTCTCCTCGTCAAGCCCCATGGCCAGCAGGACGTGGGAGGGCCGCGGCACTCCGGCGGTGCAGGCGGAGCCCGTGGATGATTCCACCCCGGCAAGGTCCAGCAGGAAGAGCAATGAGTCCCCTTCGCAGCCCGGGAAGGTGAAGTGTGCGTTGCCCGGGAGCCGGCCGGTACCGGGGGCGCCTCGGAGGACGGCTTCCGGAATCCGTTCGAGGACGCCCTCGATCAGGCGGTCCCGCAGGGCTGCGATGCGCGCCGCTTCATGGCCCAGGTGGAATGTCGCGGCCGCGGCGGCCGCAGCGAAGGCGGCAATAGAGGCCGTGTCCAGGGTGCCGGAGCGGACGTCCCGCTCCTGGCCGCCGCCGTGCTGGACCGGCGTCAGCTTAACCGCGCGGCCCAGCAGGAGGGCTCCCACGCCCACCGGGCCGCCGATCTTGTGGCCGCTGATGGACATGGCGTCCAGGCCGGACTCCTTGAAATGCACGGGAAGCGACCCAAACGCCTGCACGGCGTCCGAATGCACGGGAACGTCCGCGCCATGGGCCAGTTCCACTACGCGATGGATCGGCTGGACGGTACCCACCTCATTGTTGGCCCACATCACGGTCACCAGGGCAATGCTGGCGGGATCACGGGCGAGTTCGGCCTCAAGGAACGCCAGGTCCAGCACGCCCTCGCCGTCCACGGGCAGCCACGTCACCTCCGCGCCTTCATGGCGCTCCAGCCACTCCACGGTGTCCAGCACTGCATGGTGTTCGACGGCGGAACACAGGATGCGCCGCCGCTCAGCGTCCTCCGCCCGGCGGGCCCAGTACAGGCCCTTGACGGCAAGGTTGTCCGATTCGGTTCCGCCCGACGTGAAGATCACTTCGGACGGGTGCGCCCCGGCGGCGGCAGCTATTGTTTCCCGGGCGTCCTCCACCGTCCGGCGTGCCCTCCGGCCCGAGCCGTGCAGTGACGACGGGTTGCCCGTGCGGGCAAGTTCGCGGGTCAGGGCAGCCAAAGCCTCAGCTGAGAGCGGGGTGGTTGCAGCATGATCGAGGTAGGCGGGCACCCTGTAATTCTAGCCGTTTCGGGCCCTGCGGCTTCCGGCAGGCAATCCTTGCACGGACAGTTTCGGGACATCGCTCACCTGGGTGCCGCCTGGCAGCCTAGTTCGACGACGGCAGGACCTGGAGCCGGGTGCCGACGTCGGCGCGGGCTCCGGCGAGGGAGGCGGCATCGGGACAGGACACCGAGACGTAGACAGATGCGCCCGCCGTCGCCAAGAGCCGCGGCTGCCAGCACCGCCCTCCACCCGCCGTCGATGGCAGGCCGTCCGGCCGTGCCCCCACGAGTCCAGACTGCCGGAAAGCGGGAACCTGCGGAACCAGGACGGTCGTTGTCACATCAGGGCCGGCGGCAATGCTGGCTAAACTGGGCTGGCCCGGGCTCCACTCACGGTTCGGACCACAAAGAAAAGGATGTGTGCTTGAGCGAGCTCAACAGCTCCCACTACCAGGTCCTCCAGGTGGCGGTCACGGCGACCGACAAGGAGATCAAGGTGGCCTACCGCCGTGCCGCCCGCACCGCCCATCCGGACCATGGCGGTGACGCTGCGGCCTTCCGCCGGGTGACCGCCGCCTACGAGACCCTCATCGACCCACAGCGCCGCAAGGCATACGACCGGTCCTACGCGGCAGGCACGGTCCGAGAGGCTGCCGACAATGAGGCCCACTTCGACGCCCCTCCCGCGGGCAGCCGTGCGTCAGCCACCGTCCACCGGCCGGGCAGCGCCCGGAACACGGCCGGGGACCCGCCCGTCTACGTACCTGCCTACGACGGCGGGACGCCGGGCAGTGTTCCGCTCATCCCCCTGGCACAGGCCAGCCAGCAGGTACACGGCATGCCACGCAAGCGCGGCATTTTTGGTGCCGAGGCCCGGATCCAGCGGGAAATGCGCACGGTGCAGCTCCTGACCCGCCAGGTCCTGCCGGCGATTCCCGCCGCCCGGCTTATTAACGGCCTCCAGTCGCCGGCGGACAACAGCCACATCGACCATGCGGTCCTCTCCGGCTACCGGTTGGCCCTGGTCAATTCCATGCTCCTTCCCAAGGGCGCGTACGCCTGGGATGGCAGGACCCTGAACCACGGCGCGCGCACCATCGCCCCGCCGCAGCTGGCCCACCTTGTCCGGGCGATGCAGGACATCTTTCCGGAACTGAACGTCACCGGCTGGACCGTGGTCCTCAGCCCCACCGGCAACCTGCACGAGCCCGTCATCGACCACCACCGGCGCCCGTCCGGAGCCCTGGACACCGTCCAGATCGTCAACGCGGCCGGCATGGTCCGGGGCATTAAGGAGTTCCTTGCCTCCGGACCGGCACCCAACACCGTCAATGTCCCCGTCCTGGCCCGGCTGCTGCGCGGCATGCACTGAACGGATTGGCCGGCGGGCTGTCGCTAGGATGGAACCGTGTTCCGCATTCTCTTCCACGCCCCTGAAATCCCCGGCAATACCGGCAACGCCATTCGGCTTGCCGCCATTACGGGGGCTGAGCTGCACCTTGTGGAACCGCTCGGCTTCGACTTCTCCGACGCCAAACTGCGCCGCGCCGGCCTCGACTACCACGACCTCGCCGTCGTCACCGTCCACAAATCCATCGAGGACGCCTGGCAGCACCTGCAGCCGGAACGCGTCTACGCCTTCACGTCGGACGGAACGGCAAGCTACACGGACATCTCCTACCAGCCGGGCGACGTCCTGATGTTCGGCAGGGAATCCGTGGGACTTCCGGAAGAGCTGAAGAAAGACCCCCACGTTACCGCCACCGTGCGGCTGCCCATGCTGCCGGCCCTGCGGTCGCTCAACCTTGCCAACGCCGCCTCCATCGCCGTCTACGAGGCATGGCGGCAGCAGGGGTTTGCGGGCGCACGCATCTGAGACCGCCGGCGTCCTTCCGGCCCATAAAGATTCCTCCGCGCCACCCATCCATATCCCCTTTTGCCCCGAATGACTCCTGGAAGCATTTCCAGGACTGATCAAGGAGCGGCAGGTGACATTACTGGAAGCAGGCTCCCGGGCCGGCCCCACCGGCCGCAGCGGAACCGCTAAGGATTCACCGCCAGGAGACTTATGCTTGGTAGTAATGGAAACTCCCAATGCGCCAAATGCCGAGGCTTCTGCCGCGCTGACAGATCCGCCGGCTGACCTCAGCCGCCGTCTTGCGGTCCTCCTGGCCGGCATTGCCCAGGGCGACCAGGCGGCCTTCGCGGAGTTCTACCAACTGACGTCCCGCAGGGTGTTCGGTATGGCGCGCAGGGTGCTGATCGACCCCGAACTCAGCGAGGACACCACACAGGAAGTCTTCCTGCAGGTGTGGCAGAGCGCGGCAAAGTTCGATCCCGCCGCCGGCAGCCCGCTGTCCTGGCTGATGACCATTTCGCACCGGCGTGCGGTGGACAAGGTCAGGTCCTCCCAGTCCTCAACGGACCGCGAGGCGAAGTACGGGGCCAGCACCCAGGACATTGACCATGACACGGTTTCCGATGAAGTGGGCAGCAGGCTCGAAGCCGAAGCGGTTGTCCGCTGCCTGGGAACCCTGACCGAAACCCAGCAGGAGTCCGTACGCCTGGCATACTACGGCGGCCTCACCTACCGCGAGGTGGCAGAGCGGCTGAACGCAGCAGTACCAACCATCAAGTCCCGCATCCGCGACGGACTGATCCGACTGAAGACCTGTTTGGGGGTGAGTTGAGATGACAGAGATGAACCAAGGGCCCAGCGGCCGCTCCGGGGCTTTCGGCGACACCGTATCCACGGACCTTGCTTCCGGCCGGGCCCTGGACCTGGCGGAACTTTATGCCCTGGACGCCGTCACGGACCACGAACGCCAGGCGATTGAGGACTACATCTCGTCCGCCCCGGACTCGGAGCGGCTTGCCTTCCTGGAGCGTGTCCGCCAGGCACGCGAGACCCTCGCCACAACCTTCCGGTACGAGGAAAAGCCCCCGGCTGACCTCTTCAACCGCATCGTCGCCCAACTGCCGGACACCACCGATATGCGGCAGGACGGACAGCCCGGCGCCGGGGCTACCCCTGCGCCGCCGGCCATGGTTGCAGGAACGGCCAGCGTGGATGAACTGGCCGCAGCACGGCAGCGGCGGGAGGAACGGCGCAGGCCCGGTGGAGCGCGCCGCTGGCTTGCCGGGGTTGCCGCCGCCGCAGCAATTGCGCTGGGCGGGGTCGGAGTGGGTTCCTACCTTGCCGACCAGAACGATCCCGTAAACCAGGTGACCCGGGCCGGCGACCTACGCGAGGCGTCCGTGGATGTGTCCGCCGGCGGCACCGCCACGCTGCTCATCTCGGCATCCGAAGACGCGGCGGTGGTGAAGATGAACGACGTTCCCGCCCCGCCGGAGGGCAAGGTCTACCAGATGTGGCTGATCCCCAAGGACGGCTCGGCCCCCGTCTCGCAGGGCCTGATGGACGAGGACGCGCTGTCCAAGCCGGCCGTGGTTCAGGGCATCTCGTCCGCGTCCGCCCTGGGCATCACGGTGGAACCGGTGGGCGGGTCCCAGTCCCCCACCCTTCCCACAGTGGCTGCAGCACCCCTGGGCGCCTAGCACCGCGCCAGAGACAGCAGAACGCCCCGTCCCCTTCGCTGGAAGGGAACGGGGCGTTTCCTGTTGCGGCTAGAACCCGGCGATAGTGCCAGGTCCGTTGATTGCCACCACGTGGAAGGCTTCCGCACTGCTGCCCTCGGGGAATCCCGCGCGCGCCGCGTTCGCGCGCATTCCGTGGCGGACGGTGGCTTCCATGGCCTCCACGTCCGGGTGCTGGCTGACGTGGACGTGGATGGCGGCCAGCTTGGCCTCCACCTGGCCGGTGACGTCCACGAAATGGTTTTCCCGCTCTTCCGGACCGGCATACAGCCAGAGCCAGGGCAGTTTGAAAGCTTCGAGCCCGGACTCTGCCAGTTCCGGGTACGCGAACGGGTTCTCCAGAGCGGGGTAAACGGCACGGGTCACTGCTTCTCCCACCGCCAGATGGTCAGGGTGGCTCTTCTGGATGCGCCGCCAGTTCCGCTCGGGGTGCATGGAAAGCACGACGTCGGGCCGGACCTTCCGGATCAGCCGCACCACTTCCTTCATCACCTCATGAGAGGGTTCCAGGTACCCGTCACGCTGGTGCAGGTAATGGATGTCGGTGACACCCACCAGTTTCGCGGCGCGGCGCTGCTCGGCGTCGCGCAGGGCGATAATGTCCGCGCGGTGGGCGGGGTCGAAGCCGCCGGCATCGCCGTCGGTCATGATGCAGTAGCTCACCTCAACCCCCGCAGCCGTCCAGGCCGCGATGGTGCCGGCGGCGCCGAAGTCGATGTCGTCAGGGTGCGCCGCAAAACAGAGGACCCGCCCAACCCGGTCCGTGGCCGGGTTGAACGGGCTCTGTGCCTGCAGGTTCAATGCAGTCAAAGATTCAGCCCTTACGCTTCTTGATCTCCGCGGTAGCCTGCGGCAGCACGTCGAAGACGTCCCCGATGATGCCGAAGTCGGCGATTTCGAACACCGGCGACTCTGCGTCCTTGTTGACGGCGACGATGACCTTGGAGGTCTGCATGCCGGCCTTCTGCTGGATGGCACCCGAGATGCCTGCTGAGATGTACAGCTGCGGCGAGACAGTCTTGCCGGTCTGGCCCACCTGGGCGTCGTGGCTGATCCAGCCGGCGTCGGTGGCGGCGCGTGACGCCCCCACCGCTGCACCCAGGGCGTCGGCGAGCTCCTCCACGGGTCCGAAGTCGCCGTCCAGGCCGCGTCCGCCGGCAACGACGATGCGGGCGTCGGTGAGGTCGGGCCGGCCGCTTGCCACTTTCTGCTCGCGGGCAGTGATGCGGGCGGCCGCTGCAGTCGCGGGCACTTCCACGGTCAGGGTTTCAGGTGCCGACGGAGCGGCGGCGGGCTCGGGGGTGACGTTGTTGGCCTTCAGGGTCACAACGGACACGGCGGTCTTGGCCTTGCAGGACGTGTTGTAGGAGCCGGCCAGGACGGACTTGTGCGCCGTTCCGTCGGCGTCCACCCCCACGGCGTCGGTGATGACGCCCGCGTTCAGGCGGATCCCCACGCGGGCGGCAATCTCCTTGCCCTCGGGCGAGTTGTCCAGCAGGACGATGCCGGCACCCGTTGCGTCGGCTGCGGCCGCGACGTAGGCAGCCTTGGGAGCGACCAGGTAGTCATTCAGGTCCTGGGCGGAAGGCCGGACCACCGTGCTGACGCCGTATTCGCCGAACGTTGCCGCGGCGCCGTCCGAGACCTCTCCATTGACGGCAACAACACTTTCTCCCAGGGTACGGGCAAGCGTCAGCAGCTCCAGGCTGCTCTTCTTCAGTTCAGCACCGGGGTTGTCAAGAAATACGAGTACTTTTGCCATGTCTGTGATCCCTCTTAGAGCAGCTTCTGTGCGGCCAGGAAGTCGACCAGCTTGATGCCGGCGTCGCCTTCGTCAGTGATGATGGTGCCTGCGGTACGCGGCGGCCGTTCCTCGGCGCTGACCACGCTGGTCCAGGAGCCGCTGAGGCCCACCTGGGAGGGGTCCACCCCGATGTCGGACAGGGTCAGGGTGGTGATGCTCTTGCGCTTGGCAGCGATGATGCCCTTGAAGTTGGGGTACCGGGGCTCGTTGATCTGGTCCGTGACGGACACGACAGCGGGCAGCGGCGCCTCCACGGTCTCCGAGGAAGTGTCCGCATCCCGCCGGGCGGTCAGCCGTCCGCCGGACACCTCAAGCGACGAGGCGAACGTGACCTGCGGCAGGCCGAGGCGTTCCGCCAGCTGCGCCGGCACCAGCGAGGTTTCGCCGTCCGTGGAGGCCATCCCGGTGATGATCAGGTCCGCCTGGCCCACGTGGCGGACAGCCGCCGCCAGCGCCAGGGAGGTTGCAGCGGCATCCGAACCCGCCAACGCATCGTCGGAAAGGTGGATGCCCTCGGTGGCGCCCATCTGCAGGGTCTTCTTGACGGCGTTTACCGCGCCTGCGGGGCCCATGGTGAGTGCGATGACCTGGTTGCCGGCCTTGCTTCCGCCGCGCGCCTCGGCCAGCTGCAGTGCCGCCTCCAGCGCGTATTCGTCAAGTTCGGACAGGATGCTCTCATCGCGGTCCGTCGTGAAGCCCTCCCCGTTGAGGTGACGGTCGAACTGGGCGTCCGGTACATGCTTGACCAGGACGATGATCTTCAATGTATCTTCCACTGTATTGACAGCAGCCTTCCATGCTTGTGGACAGCCAGCCGGGTGAGGTCATGGCCGCGGGATGCCCGGCATACGGGTAGCTCCTAGCTAACCACAAAGGCGCGCCCCAGTGCCCTCTTCCGTTAACGCCTGTGTCAATACCCCTTGCGGACGTCACGACGGCGGCGTCCCCGCCCAAGGTGGGGGCACCGCCGTCGTACTGTCTGCTGGTCCTGGCTTATGGCGCCTAGCTGGCCGCGGCGCCAAGCGTGACGTCGACGGCTTGTTCCTCGCCGTTGCGCAGGACCGTGATCTTCACCTTCGACCCGGCGGGCTGTTCGCGGACCGCCGCGGTCAGCTGCTCGGGTTCACTGACTGCGAGGTCGTTGAACCTGGTGATCACATCGCCCACCTTGATCCCGGCCCTGGCTGCTGCCGAGTCAGGCTCAACGGTGGCGACCTCGGCGCCCACTGAAAACTCGGACGACGTGCTGGAGGCGGCCTTCGGCTTGACACTGACACCCAGCTGGCCGTGGGAAGCCTTGCCGGTGTCGATGATTTCCTGGGCGACGCGCTTGGCGTGGTTGATCGGGATGCTGAAGCCTACGCCAATGTTTCCGCTGGTGGCCGATGCGCTGGAACCTGCGGAGGCGATGGCCACGTTGACGCCGATGACCTCACCGCTGGTGTTGACCAGGGCCCCGCCGGAGTTGCCGGGGTTGATGGCCGCGTCCGTCTGGATCACGTTGATGGAGATCTCACCCTGGCCCGCCGCCTGCTGGCTCTGTCCGCCGCCCGGAGGCGCGAACTGGAAGCCGCGCTCGTCGCCGCCCTCTGCGTTGTCGCCCTCTTTGGGGGCTGCTGCCGAGGCCACGCTGATGGTCCTGTTGAGGGTGGAGACGATGCCGTCGGTGACCGTTCCGGTGAGGCCGAGGGGGGAACCAATGGCGATGGCTGTGTCGCCCACGTTGAGCTTCCCGGAATCTCCCAGCGTGGCGGGCGTCAGGCCCGAGCCGGCGTCCACCTTGATAACTGCGAGGTCTGAGAGCGGATCGGTACCCACCAGCTTGGCGGGGATGACCCGGCCGTCACTGGCGCGGACCTCAAGGGCAGCATTCGCCGTCTGGCCGTCGAGGGTGACCACGTGCGTGTTGGTCAGGATATGGCCCTCGTCGTCCAGCACGATGCCGGACCCGGTGCCGCCCGCACTGCCGCTGGATGCACTGATGGTCACGACGCTCGGCGATGCCTTCACCGCCGCTGCCGTGATCTCGTTGACTGAGTCCTGGTTGTTGACTATGACTGTGCCGGGCTGGCTGTTGCCGCTCACGGCCGTTGAGGATCCGGTATTACCGAAGAACTCCGCCGAACCGACGGTCGCCACGCTGCCGCCCACCAGGCCGGCAGCGAGGATGCTGGCCACAAGGGTTCCAACGCCGAAACTGGCCTTCCGGCGCGGCGCATCCTTGGGGTTTGGGGTATAGCCCGTCGCTCCCCCATACGCGGCCTGGCCGCCCTGGTCGTGGTGTCCGGGCTGCTGGTAGCTGTGCTGCGGGTACTGCTGGGCGGACTGCTGGCCTTGGCCGTAGCCGGCCTGCCCGTAGAACGGCTGGCGCTGCGGGTAGTCCGGGCGGGGCCCACCGGGCAGTTCCTGGGTGGGATTCGTGCCGTATTGCCCCAGGTCTTCGGTGGGGTGCTGCAACGGCGGAGTACCCTGTCCGCTGCCAGCCGGGGCTGTCCCGTCCGCTTCCGCCGCGTTGTCCGCATGCCGAGCCTCCGGGGTCCGTTCCCCTTGGCGGGCGGAGTGCTGCTCCCAGGGGTTCTGGCGGCCGGCGGGGCCGTCCGGAGCCGGTCCGGGAGTTTGGTTCTCAGTCATGGGACTTCCTTTCATCCTCTTCTGCATTAACTATGGCCCCCTTGGCTGGATCAAGCTCGGATGTTTGCTGAGAGCTTCCTGAAGGGTGCGTGCGGCCCTTCAGAACCGGTCTTTCAGCTTTTCGCTGCTGGCATATTCGCCCCAATGGACGGTGTGTGGGGTGCACCATAGAATCAAGATGAATTGCCACAGCGACCTGCGGCTTCACACCAGGCGTGGGGGCGCTGTTGGATTCTGAGACGACTGATTCGTCCCGAATCGGTGTCAGGCGTGCTGAAGGGTTGCACATGCGGTCAAAGTTCATACGTACACTCGCCGTGATCGGCCTTGCGGGCCTGTTTACGGTGCCGGCCGGCGCGGCCTGGGCCGAGGACCCGGTCACTCTGGATCCCGCAACCAAGATTGTGGACTCCGCTGGCGTCCTGGGGCCTCAAAAGGGTGAAGTCCAGGAAGCCATTAAGAAGCTTGGGGCCGAGCATTCCACCGTGCTCCACGTCGTGACGGTCAAGAGGTTTGAGAACCCCAGCGACCGCGAGGCCTGGACGGATGCAGTAGCGGAAAAGGCCGGGCTTGGGTCCAATGCCCTGATTTTCGCGATTGCTACGGACTCCCGCCAGTACACGCTCAATAAGGGCGGCAGCAAGATTACCAATGCGCAGCTCGAAAATATCAAGAGCAAGGCCATCGGCCCGCAACTTGCCAATGACAATTACGCACAAGCAGCAATTAACGCTGCCGCCGCAATTGGTGATGCAGCAGGCGGTGGCAGCGGGAACGTCCCCGGTGACGGCGCCGGGGCGGCTGTCCTGGTTGGTGCGGGCGTAGCCGCCGCAGGCGGAGCAGGTGCCTACCTGTACTTCCGCAACAAGCGCAAGAAGACCGCCGGGCAGGCCTCAAGCGCCAGCTACGGGCCCCAAGGAGAGCACGTAGACCCGCTCGCTTCGCTGAGCGTTGAGGAGCTGCGGCGCAAGAGCGGTTCGCTGCTGATCGAAGCCGACGACGCCATCAAGTCCAGTGAGCAGGAGCTCATGTTCGCGCAGGCGCAGTACGGGGACGCCGCCGTCGGAAACTTCACCAAGGCGCTGGACGAAGCCAAGGGCCACATGAGCGAGTCCTTCAAGCTCCAGCAGCAACTGGACGACCACATCCCTGACACCGAGGAGCAGCAGCGCACGTGGTACGGCGAGATCATCCGCCGTTCCGAGGCTGCCCTGGCCTCGCTCCAGGAGCAGAAGGCGGACTTCGATTCCCTGCGCGAGCTTGAAAAGAACGCTCCGCAGGCCCTCGCTACTGTTCACGCCGGCGCGCGTGAGGCCGATGCAAAGATTGCCAGCGCCGAGCAGTCTTTGATCACCCTCCGTGAGAAGTACGCTGAAAGCGCCCTGACGCAGGTGTCCGACAACATCCTGCAGGCCAAGGAACGCCTGGCCTTCGTCCAGAACGCCACCGCCACCGCTGAGCAGAAGCTCAGTGAAGGCGATGGCAGCCTCGCGGCCGTTGCCGTCCGTGCAGCCGAAGAGAGCCTGCATCAGACCAACGTCCTTTTGGACGCGATCTCCAAGGTCTCGTCCAACCTCGACGAAGCACGGAACACGCTCGAGGCCGCGGTGGTGGACACGTCACAGGACCTCGCCCAGGCACGCGCCATGATCCAGTCCGGGGCGCACCCCGAACTGGCAGGGCCGGTGGCCGGCGTGGAGGCTGCGCTGGCGCAGGTGAAGTCGGAGATCCATGGCGGCAAGATCGATCCGATCGCAACGCTCCAGCGCGTGGAAACGGCCCACCAGTCGCTCGACCAGGCCCTCACAGGCATCCGGGACCAGCAGGAACAGTCCCGCCGTGCGCAGGCCTCGCTCCAGCAGACCATCATGTCCGCCCAGGCCCAGATCAGCGCCACCTCGGACTACATCACGGCCCGCCGCGGCGGCGTGGGAACCGAGGCCCGGACCCGGCTGGCGGAGTCGCAGCGCAACCTGGACTACGCCCTCTCCATCTCGCGGACCGATCCCGTAACGGCCCTGACCTACGCCCAGCAGGCACACGCCCTGGCGGCGCAGGCAGCCCAGCTGGCACAGGCCGACGTAGACCACTTCGGCGGCTACGCCAACCAGGGCTACGGCCGCGGTGGCATGTTCGGTGGCGGCGGTGGCGGCGGCCTTGGCGGTGCCATCCTGGGCGGCATCCTCATCAACTCCATCCTCAACGGTGGAGGCGGAGGCGGCTGGGGC
>NZ_JBNHFD010000093.1:0-15621 GCF_059089865.1 Arthrobacter sp. Y3221157 | reverse complement strand
GGCCGCGTCCGTACCATCGGGCGCGGCTTTGCCGTCACCGCGGGAGCCGGGGCGGCTGCCGCAGTGGCGGCCGCCGGGTACGGCCTGTGGGAAAAGAACCAGTTCGTGCTGCGTGAAGAGACGCTGGAGATCCTGCCTCCGGGCCGGAACCCGTTCCGCATCCTCCACCTCAGCGATATCCACTTTGTCCCCGGGCAGCAAAAGAAGGCAGCCTGGCTGGAGTCCCTTGCCAGACTCGAGCCAGACCTGGTGGTGAACACCGGCGACAACCTGAGCCACGCCAAGGCGGTGGGTCCGCTCCTTGCCGCCTTGCGCCCGCTGCTTGAGTTTCCCGGCGTTTTCGTCCCGGGCTCCAACGACTACTTCGCCCCCAGCCTGAAGAACCCGGCTTCGTATCTGCTGGGGCCGTCAAAGGTCAAGCCCAAGACTGTCGCCCTGGACTGGCCGCGGCTGCGGTCGGGCTTCGGGATGGCCGGCTGGATCGACCTGACCAACCGCCACCAATCAGTGGTCCTTAACGGCATGCGCTTCGATTTCTCCGGCGTGGACGATCCGCACCTGAACCGCGAACGCTATGCGGGCTGGCCCAAGGGAACCATCAACCAGGATGCCAACGACCACCTCAAGGTCGCCGTGATCCATGCCCCTTACCAGCGCGTGCTCGACCACTTCACCGAAAGCGGGGCGGACCTCCTGCTCGCCGGCCACACGCACGGCGGCCAGCTCTGCGTCCCCGGCTACGGGGCGCTGGTGTCCAACTGCGACCTCCCCACCTGGCGTGCGAAGGGCCTGAATGATTGGTCCAGCAATGGAAGCACGACGCCGGTCAACGTCTCGGGCGGCATCGGCACCTCCCGCTTCGCCCCGGTCCGGATCGCCTGCAAACCAGAGGCAGTCCTGCTGACGCTTACCTCCCCTGCCTGACCCGCACCGGCCGCATGCAATCGCGGACTGCAATAAGTAAGCAAGCGTGCCAACCGGGCTGCAGACCCTGTGAATCGTCCAAGGCCATGGCATAGGGTAGTTGCTAAGGGAAACTACCTTCGATTCAGAGCTTGAGAAGCGGGCATGGCCGAGCAAACTCCATTTTTTCGAACCATCAGCCGTCTCTATCCCCATGTCCGCCCCATCATTTTCCGGCTGCTGCTGGGCCTTCTCTGCGCCCTCCTTGCCAGTGTGGTTGCCCTGGCCATTCCGCAGGTCCTGCGGGTCCTCATCAACGAATCCCTGAAGCCCGGCGGTGCCACGCAAGCGGTCTGGACTTCCGCCGGCCTCATCCTGGTCCTCGGCGTGGCGGAAGCAGGCCTGGTGGCGCTCCGCCGCCAGTTCGTCATCAACCCGGCCACCACAGTGGAAACCCGGATGCGGGTGTCCCTGTATGGCCATCTGCAGGATCTCACCGTGTCCTTCCACGACCGCTGGGGCTCAGGCCAACTGCTGTCCCGGGCCATGACGGACCTGAACTTCCTGCGCCGGTGGATGGCCTTCGGCGCCATCATGCTGGTGGTCACCACCCTGACCGTCATCATCGGCATTGCCATCATGTTCGCCATGAGCTGGCAGCTGGCGCTGATCTTCCTGGCGGCCGCGGCTCCCATCATGGCCTACAGCTTCCGGTTTCGGACACGCTTCAGCAAAGTTGCCCGCCGCAGCCAGGACCAGGCCGGAGACCTCGCCACCACGGTGGAGGAATCGGTTCACGGCATCCGCGTGCTGAAGGCCTTCGGCCGGAGCCGCGAAGCACTGGAAAGCTTCAACGAGCAGGCCGAGGAGCTCCGCCAGACCGAGATCCAGAAGGCCCGGCACCAGGCAACCTTCACCATGGTGGTCACGCTCCTGCCGGAGCTCGCCCTCGGTGCCGCGCTGGTGGTGGGCGTGATGCTCTGCGCCACCGGCCAGCTGGACATCGGTGCGCTGGTGGCATTCTTCGCAACCGCAGCCGTCATCGCCTCCCCTGTGGAGTTCTCGGGCATGCTGCTGGCCATGGCACTCACGGCCAAGAGCGCCGTCGACCGCCATTACGAGGTGATGGACACGGAGAACAACATCACCAGTCCACCCGAACCGTGCATGCCGGAGAGGCTGGACGGTGCGCTGCGCTTCAACAACGCGTCCTTCGCTTTCGATGACGCTCCGGACAAATCCATCCTCCAGGACATCGACCTGGAGGTCCGGCCCGGCGAAACCATGGCCCTGGTGGGCATCACGGGCAGCGGCAAGAGCGCCCTGATCCAACTGGTGCCAAGGCTGTATGACGTCACCGCCGGCGCCATCACCATCGACGGCGTGGACCTGCGTGCGTTCGACGTCGCGGAACTCCGGCGCATTGTGGGCGTGGCCTTCGAGGACACCACCCTGTTCTCCAGCTCGGTCAGGGACAACGTGCTGCTGGGCGCCCGGGAGCGGACCGACCACGTCCTCGAGGAAGCACTGGACGTGGCACAGGCGCACTTCGCCTACTCCCTCCCGGAGGGCGTGGACACCCTGATCGGCGAGGAGGGCCTCAGCCTCTCCGGCGGCCAGCGGCAGCGGGTAGCATTGGCCCGCGCCATTGCAGCGCGGCCGCGCATCCTGGTCCTGGATGATCCCCTGTCCGCCTTGGATGTGCACACCGAGGAACTGGTGGAGACGCGCCTGCGGGAGGTCCTCAAGGACACCACAACACTGATCGTGGCCCATCGGCCGTCCACCGTGGCGCTCGCTGACCGTGTGGCGCTGCTGGAGGAAGGCCGCATCACCGCCGTCGGAACCCATACGGAACTGCTCGCAGGCAACCACCACTACCGGTATGTCATCGCCAGCCTGGACCAGGAACCCCGGGATCTGGACTCGGAGCTCTCGGACCTCGAGGACCATGCAGAGGAAGCCATCCGATGAGCACCGCCACGTTCGGCACCGCCAATGAGGACAATGCCCACCTGAGCAAGAGTGAGAGCAGGGCGGTACGTCGCCGGTCGCTCGCCCTGCTGCGGTCCCTGATCCGTCCGGTGCGGGTACGGTTCTGGTTGACTATCGCCACTGTGGTCCTTTCACAGGCGGCCCGAGTGGCGGGCCCGGCACTTATCGCGTTCGGCATCGACCACGCCCTGCCCGCGCTGCGCGCCGGGGACAACCTTCCCCTGGTGCTCACCGGCGTCGCGTATCTCCTGGCAGCCATCGCGACGGCGGGACTCACCGCCCTGTACGTCACCTCCACGGCGAAGCTCAGCCAGTCGATGCTGCTGGACCTGCGCGTCAGGGTGTTCCGCCACACGCAGCGCCTGAGCCTCGAATTCCACGAGAAGTACACTTCCGGACGGATCATCGCCCGGCAGACCTCCGACCTTGAGGCCCTCCGCGAACTCCTCGATTCCGGGGTGAGCTCGCTGGCCTCGGGCCTGCTGTTCATGGTGTTCACCGCCGTCACCGTTTTCGCCCTGGACTGGCGCAGCGGCCTGCTGGTGCTGGCCGCCGGCGTGCCCATGTTCTTCCTGGCCCGCTGGTACCAGAAGCACTCGCAGATCGCGTTCCGGCAGTCCCGGGTGGTGTCCGCCCGGCTGATCGTGCACTTCGTGGAAACCATGACCGGCATCCGCGCCGTCAAGGCGTTCCGGAAGGAACGGGAGAACGCCCAACAGTACGCGCAGTTCGCCGAGGACTTCCGACAGGCCACCGTCCGTTCCATCAACCTCAACGGCATCTTCCAGCCCGGGCTGGTGCTGATCGGCAACGTCTGCGTGGCCGTCGTCCTGCTCTTCGGCGGCTTCCGGGTCCTCGGCGGCGACCTTGCCGTGGGCGTGCTGCTGGCCCTGATCCTGTCCACCAAGCGCTTCTTCCAGCCGGTGGACCAGATGGCCATGTTCTACAACTCGTTCCAGAGCGCCCAGGCTGCCCTCGAGAAAGTCTCGGGACTGCTCGAAGAGGTGCCAACGGTCCGGCCGCCCCGGAATCCCGTGGCGCTTAAGGACGCCGCCGGCGAGATCGACTTCAGGGACGTGGAGTTCCGGTACGGCGACGGCCCTGTCATTGTTCCGACGATGAACCTGCATATTCCTGCCGGGCAGACCGTCGCCCTGGTGGGCCAGACCGGGGCCGGGAAGTCCACCCTGGCCAAGCTGATTGCCCGCTTCTACGACGTCACGTCCGGCTCGCTGACCCTGGACGGCGTGGATCTGCGGAACCTCAGCACCACTGACCTGCGGCGGAACGTCGTGATGGTCACCCAGGAGGCCTTCCTCTTCAGCGGCTCCGTGGCGGACAACATTGCCCTGGGCCGGCCGGAGGCCTCCCGGGCGGAAATCGAGGAAGCGGCCAAGGCCGTGGGCGCCCACGGCTTCATCATGGCCCTGCCGGAGGGCTACGACACCGATGTCAACAAGCGCGGCGGGCGCGTGTCCTCCGGGCAGCGGCAGCTCATCAGCTTCGCCAGGGCCTTCCTGGCAAAGCCCGCCGTGCTGATCCTGGATGAGGCCACGTCCTCACTGGACATCCCCTCGGAGCGGCTGGTTCAGAACGGGCTGGCCCGGCTGCTCGCCGGCACCGGATCCGCGGGAAGGACGGCCCTGATCATCGCCCACCGTCTGTCCACTGTCGAGACGGTGGACCGGGTCCTGGTGGTGCACGACGGCCGCGTCGTGGAGGATGGCAGCCCCACCGAGCTGATCGGCGGCGGGGGCAGGTTCGCCGAACTTCACGGAGCCTGGAAGGACTCACTGGTCTAGCCCCGGGTACCGCGGTCCGGATTTCACATCGGGGCCGGGCATCAGCTATCCTTGTAAAGTTGCTTTTGCAGCGGATCGGGATGTAGCGCAGCTTGGTAGCGCGCTTCGTTCGGGACGAAGAGGTCGCAGGTTCAAATCCTGTCATCCCGACCATAGAGAAAAAAGAGGGTCTTCTGAGAAGGCCCTCTTTTTCGTTTCGTTACCTAGCACAATATCCCCGGTATGCAAGTCAAAAGGGCCCCACGCGGGTCCATCACCAAACCTTTACACCCGGACCAAAAGAAAAGCCCCGGAGCCGGGGCTCCGGGGCTTTTCGTCGCCTCCTTGGTGAGGAGGTTCCTACATGGGGTTGGGCCAGTTTCCTGTGTACGTGGTGTACGAGGTGTCGCTGGTCTCAGTGCTCTTGTCCTTCTTCTTGTCCTTGGTGGACATGGGATTCGGCCAGTTGCCGGTGGCAACAGCAGTACCGGAATTATCCGCCAGAGAACCCGCAGACAGTACGGCCGGAGCCGCGGCAGAAAATGCTAGGGCGCCAGCCAGGACCGTGGCCGTGACCAATTTCTTGAACATGTTGGTTCCTCAATACGAGTCGGATTCGTTACAAAGTCAGCACTGCCCTTGTTGACATACATTGTAAAATGTTTTCCACAGGCGCTGTCAAGCGCTATTTCTGAGCTGTCCGGAACAAGGAGGAAGTCCCGTGGGCAACGGATTCGGGGAGAAGCTCCGGGCGGAGCGCTTGGAGCGAGGCCTCACGCAGGCCGAACTGGGTAAGGACCTGTACTCCCCCAGCTACATTTCACTGCTCGAAACCGGCCGCAGGGAGCCCACCGCGGAGGTCATTGAGGAACTGGCCCGCCGGCTGGAGCTGGCTCCCAAGGCGTTGGAGGCGTGGAGCCAGCCGATCTCCGCCAGCGACGCCGAATACGTCCTTGCCGGCCTCTACGCCAGGCAGGCCTGGGACCTTCGGGACTATGCCCTGGCAGCCAGCCACGCCGCCACGGCCGCACAGCTCGCGCTCGAAGGCCGGAACACGAGCGCCTGGTGGAACATGACGTACATGCAGGCCGAGTGCCTGATGAGGCAAGACGACCTCACGGAGTGCCAGCGGATCGTGGAAAGGCTCATCGAGCACCCCATGGCCCGGGAATCGGTAGGGCTGGGCGTCCGCGCCCACCAGATGCTCGCGGCAGTCCTGCAGCGCCGCGGGCAGTTGCCGGCTGCCGTGGAGGAGGCAATGGAAGCAGTCACGCTGTCCGAGCAGCTGCCGAAGAGCTCCACCATCATCACTGGCGCCCTGCGGGTCCTGATCGGGGCACTGGCGGAAAGCGGCCGGCTTGAAGAGGCATGGAAGTACTGCCAGAAGCTGCACGAGCAGGTGGATGAAGAGGCCATGACGCAGCTTGCCGGCGAAGTGGCGTGGGTCATCGGCAACGTGGCGTTCATGCGCCACGACTATGTGGAAGGCGTCCGGCACCATGAGCGGGCGGCAAAACTGCTGTCCCCCGCCAATGACATCGAGATGTGGGCCCGCTTCAACAAGGCATCCGCCGCCGTCAGGCTGCAGGCCGGCATTGTTGAGCCGGAAACCCTCTCATCCATCGAACGCGCGGAGCTTGCCTTCTCGATCGTCAGCGGGACCAAGAGTGATGCGCTGGAGGTCGCCTTCATCCGCGCCCGGTGGCTGTACCTCACCGGAGACATCGTTGCCGCCGTCGAAAAACTCCGCGAGATCCATGCCGACCGCGCTGCCCTGGCCAAGCACACCGCGGGCGAGGTTTCGCTTCTGCTCGGCAAGTCCCTCAAGGCTGCCGGCGAACCCGACGAAGCGCTGGTGCACCTCGAAGAGGCGCAAAAGGCCTTCAGCGCCGCGGGCGCCGGGGACCGCGTCCAGCAGGCGCTGGACGCGATCCTGGAAATCCGGCTGGCACAAAAGCGGGCCGGATCAACCCCCAAACCCGCCAAGCAGGCCGGTTAGCCAGGCCGTCCGCCGGAGCAGCCGGGGCTCCGGTCAGACGAAGGTTTTGCCGGTGATTTTCTCGTACGCCTCGACGTAGCGGCTGCGGGTGCGTTCAACAACCTCAGCGGGAAGCGCCGGCGGAGGCATGTCCGAGGACTTGTCCCATCCGGATTCGGCAGATGTCAGCCAGTCACGAACGTACTGCTTGTCGTAGGACGGCTGAGCCTGCCCCGGCTTGTAGGTGGCGGCATCCCAGAACCGGGAGGAATCCGGTGTCAGCACCTCGTCGCCCAGGGTGATGGACCCGGAGACGGCGTCGTACCCGAACTCCACCTTGGTATCGGCGAGGATGATGCCCCGTTCGCGCGCGATGCGCTCCGCCGTCGTGTAGATCTTCAGGGTGAGTTCGCTGAGCCGGCCCGCAATGTCATCACCCACGAGGGCCACAACGGCGTCATACGTGATGTTCTCGTCATGCTCGCCGACTTCGGCCTTGGCCGAGGGCGTGAAGATGGCATGCTCCAGCCTGGAACCGTCCACCAGCCCTTCCGGCAGCGGGATGCCACAGACGGTGCCGGACGCCCGGTATTCCTGCAGCCCGGACCCGGTGAGGTAGCCGCGCGCGATGCATTCCACCGGGAACATGTCCAGCTTCTTGCAGATCATGGCGCGGCCCTCGACCTCTGCCGGCACGCCGCCCTCAACCGTCGAGGCCAGCACGTGGTGCTCCACGCCCAACTGGTCGAACCACCACAGGCTCAGCTGGGTGAGGATGCGGCCCTTGTCCGGAATCTCACTGGACAGCACATGGTCGTAGGCGCTGATGCGGTCGCTGGCAACCACCAGCACGCATTCCTGGCCCACCTGCTGGACGATGGACTCGTCAGCGGGCTCGTACAGGTCCCTCACCTTGCCGGAGTAGACGTGCTTCCAGCCCGGCAGGTCCAGGGTGCTGGTGTTGAAGCCGCGGGTTGCGGGGGTGTCCGTCATGTCAGGCCTTCGCTTTCGTCACAGGCAGGGAACCGGTGGCTCCGTACGGAACCGTGATTTCCCCGCGGGCTGCTTTCCCTGCAATGTCAGTGCGGTACTGCGAGCCTTCCAGCTGCACCAGCTCCACGCCGTCGTAAGCCCGTTCGCGCGCCTCCACCAGGTCGCTGCCCAGTGCGACGACGGCGAGCACCCGGCCACCGGCGGAAATGACCTTGCCCTGGTCGTCAAGGGCGGTTCCGGCGTGGATGACGTGCACGCCCTCCAACTCCTCCACCTTCTTCAGCCCCCGGATACGGTCGCCGGTGCGCGGCGTGTCCGGATAGTTTTCCGAGGCCACGACGACGGCGACGGCGGTTTCCTTCGCCCAGCGCAACTCCTCCGCCTTGTCCAGTTCGCCCTTCGCGGCCGCCAGGAGCAGGGAACCGAGCGGCGTCTTCAGGCGGGCGAGGACGGCCTGGGTCTCCGGGTCGCCGAAGCGGACGTTGAACTCGATGACGCGGGTGCCGCGTGACGTCAGGGCGAGTCCCACGAACAGGACGCCCACGAAGGGGGTGCCGCGGCGGGCCATCTCGTTGACCGTGGGCTGGGCAACCCGCTCAAGGACTTCCTCCACCAGGCCGTCCGGAGCCCATTCCAGGGGCGTGTACGCTCCCATACCGCCGGTGTTGGGGCCTTCATCGTTGTCGAAAATGCGCTTGAAGTCCTGGGCCGGGGAGAGCGCCACCGTGTTGTGGCCGTCGCAAAGCACGAAAAGGGAGACCTCGGGCCCGTCCAGGAACTCCTCGATGACCACCGAACCGCCGGCGTCGAAGCAGGACTGCGCGTGGGCGAGGGCCTCGTCGCGGTTCCTGGTGACCACCACGCCCTTGCCCGCGGCAAGCCCGTCATCCTTGACCACGTAGGGGGCGCCGAAGGTATCAAGCGCCGAGGCCGCTTCCTCAGCATTGGAGGCCACCATGGCCATGGCTGTTGGAACACCGGCTTCAGCCATGACCTCTTTGGCGAACGCCTTGGAGGCCTCCAGCTGTGCAGCCGCCTTGCTGGGCCCGAACACGGGGATCCCGGCGTCGCGCACGGCATCCGAAACGCCCGCGGCGAGCGGGGCCTCGGGGCCAACCACCACCAGGTCAACCGTCAGCTTGGTTGCGAGCGCCGCCACGGCGTCGGGATCGTTGCCGTTGATGTTGTACGTGGGGACCAGCTTGCTGATGCCTGCGTTGCCGGGCGCTGCGTGGACCTCGGACACGTTGGGGTCTGCGAGCAGGGAGCGGACAATGGCGTGTTCGCGGCCTCCGGGGCCGATGACGAGTACCTTCACAGTCACCAAGGGTACTTTGTGCACCCTGCCCGCTCCTAAGCTGTGACCGCTTCCGGATCCCGCGACAAGTCCGCCGCCTGTGCCGCTCCGAACAACTGCCATGACGAAGCTTCGGAACTGGCTCAAAGGCCCACCCGCACTGTCTGCGCTGGCAGGGGTGGTGGCGGCCGCCGTCGTCCTTGCCGTTGCGGAGCTGGCTGGCGCATTCTTCACCGCCCGGGCAGCACCGCTGCTCGCCCTGGGCTCAACATTCATCGACTTCACGCCGCCCTGGCTCAAGGATTTCGCCATCGCCACGTTCGGCACCAACGACAAGGCCGCCCTGTTTGTGGGCATGGGGCTGACCATTGCCGCGCTCGCCTGCGTCCTGGGCGTGGTGGCCTACCGGCGGTGGGCCCTGGGCGTCCTGGGCGTCCTGTTCATGGGCGCGGTGATTGTGGCCAGCGTGGTGACCCGCGCCGGCGTCGAACCGGTGGATGCGGTGCCCAGCGTGCTCGGAACGCTCGCTGGCCTGGTGGTGCTGCGGCGGCTGCTGGCCCCGCTGCATGGCATGAAACAGTGGCCGGAGGCACCGGCCGATGCTGCCCCAGGCAATCCGGCAACCAGCCGCCGCCGGTTCTTCGCTGCGGCGGGCATCACCGCGGCGGCCGCCGGAATCGCCGCAACGGGAGGACGCCTTCTCGGTGCCGCCCGCAGCAACATCGCCAAGGCCCGGGAGGCCCTTCGGCTGCCGTCCCCGGCCAAAGCCGCGCCCGCCGTTCCCGCCGGCGTACAGTCTGCGGTGGCCGGTGTACCGCCCTGGGTGACCCCCAACAACGAGTTCTACCGCATCGACACCGCCCTTAGCGTGCCGGAGATAAACGCCGAGGAATGGGAGCTCCGCGTCCACGGGCTGGTGGAGGAGGAGGTCCGCCTCACCTTCCAGGATCTGCTCGACGCCGACCTGATCGAGTCCCACGTAACCCTCACCTGCGTGTCCAATCCGGTGGGCGGCAACCTTGCGGGCAATGCGAAGTGGCTGGGCCTGCCCATCCGGGAGGTGCTGCGCCGGGCCCGGCCAAAGGACGGCGCCGACATGGTGCTTTCCACCTCCATCGACGGCTTCAGCGCCTCCACCCCGCTGGAGGTCCTGCAGGATGACAGTGACGCCATGTTGGCCATCGGGATGAATGATGAGCCGCTGCCGCTGGAACACGGCTACCCTGTGCGGATGGTGGTTCCGGGGCTGTACGGCTTCGTGTCCGCCACCAAATGGGTGGTTGACCTGGAGGTGACGCGCTTCGCGGACAGCAAGGCGTACTGGACCGAGCGTGGCTGGTCCGAGCGCGGCCCGATCAAGACCATGGCACGGGTGGACGTGCCCAAATCGTTCGCCAAGGTTCCGGCCGGGAAGGTCGCGGTGGGCGGCACGGCCTGGGCGCAGACCCGCGGCATCACCAAGGTGGAGATCCAGATCGACGATGGTGACTGGGTGGAGGCGGAGCTGTCCACCGAGGCATCACTGGTGACCTGGCGCCAATGGTCCTACGAGTGGGATGCCGCGCCGGGCGCCCACTACATCAAGGTCCGGGCCACGGACGGCACCGGCGAGGTGCAGACGGACCAGCGGGCCGACCCCGTGCCCGACGGTGCGTCCGGCTGGCAGTCCGTGATGGTCACGGTGGAATAGCACCTTCCGCGATATTCCTGCGGGCGGCCCCTAGACTGGCACCATGCCGCACAATCCGCACGCCACGTTCGCCGTGGACTCCGCCGTCGAACTGGCCGTGATCGAGCGCAGCGGTTTCGTGGAGTCGCGGCACATCGGCTCAGCCGTCCTCCTGTCCGCCGACGGATCGGTGGTCACCGAGCTTGGCGACATCAACACGCCCATCTACGCCAGGTCCGCCCTGAAGCCGTTCCAGGCGCTGGCGGCCATGCAGTCCGGCGTCCCGCTGCGCGGAGCCCAGGTGGCGATTGCCTGCGGCAGCCATACCGGATCGCTGGACCACATGGACGTGGTGGCCGGGATGCTGAAGGCTGCAGGTGTCCGGGAGGACCAGCTCCAGTGCCCGGAGGCGTGGCCGCAGGACGAGACGGCCAGGAACTGGCTGGTCCGCTCGGAAAAGGGCAAGTCACGGCTGGCCTACAACTGTTCCGGCAAACATGCGGCCTTCCTCTGGGCCTGCACTGAAAACGGCTGGGACACCCACAGCTACCTCGAGCCCAACCATCCGCTGCAGCAGCGGGTCCGCACCGTGATCGAGGAATACACGGGCGAGAAGATCGCCCACCTGGGCATCGACGGCTGCGGCGCCCCGGTGGCGGCAGTTTCCCTGACGGGTGTGGCCCGGGGCTACTCCCAGCTGGCCAAGGCTCCAGGCGACCAGGCATACAGCGCCCGTGCAGCCACCATTGCAACCTCCATGCTGGATTACCCGTGGGCGGTCCAGGGCGTGGGTGAGGCCAACACGATGGTGATGGACGAGCTGGGAATCATTGCCAAGATCGGGGCGGAAGGGGTCATGGCCATGGCCACCGCGCAGGGCGTGTCCGTGGCGGTCAAGATCCTGGACGGAAACGTCAGGGCCACCTCGCTGGTGGCCCTGACGCTCCTTGCCGCGGCCGGCGCCGTCGACATTCCGGGCGTCGCCAGTGTCCTGGAGCGGGTGGTGGAACCGGTCCTCGGCGGCGGACGGCCGGTGGGCAGGATCCGGCTCGGACCCGCTGTATCAGCGCTGCTGGACTAGGCAACATTTTGACGGAAGCCAAAGGAGACCTCGAAACATGGCCGTAGCACGCCGCCGGATCGATGTTGAGGAAGGCGCGGCGGCGCTGGCCGCGTGGCGGAAAGCCGCCGAATCGCCGTCGGACGCTCCGCTGCCCCGAACCGTGCTGGCTACGGCTGTGCGCTTTTCACTGGAGGAAGTCACCGCCCGCGCACCCGGCAATTCGGTGGAGGTGCGCGTGCCGCCGTTCGGTGTCACGCAGTGCGTGGAAGGTCCCCGGCATACGCGCGGCACCCCGCCCAACGTCATTGAGTGCGACGCCGCCACCTGGCTTGGCATGGTGACGGGACAGCTGGGTTGGGCGGAGGCGGTCGCGGCCGGCAAGGTGGCAGCGTCCGGGCTGCGCGCGGACCTCTCGGCGCTGTTGCCGCTCTAGGAGGGTCAGCCGCGGCCGATGAAGGGCATGCCCGCGGCGGTTACCACCACTGAGCCCACGCTGGCTGTTGGCGGCATGTTGGCCATCATCAGTACCGCCCGGGCTGCGTCCGCCACCGGAAACATCGGTTCCACCCGGCGGCTGCCGTCCGCCTGGAGTGCGCCCGAGCCGACGCCGATAGTGTCCATGATCTCCGTGGCCGTGTTGCCGATATCGATCTGGCCGCAGGTGATGCCGAAACCGCGACCGTCCAGTTCGATGCTCTTGGTCAGGCCCGTCATCGCATGCTTGGTGACGGTGTACGCCACGGTCCGGGGCCGGGGCGAGTGCGCGGAGATGGAGCCGTTGTTGATGATTCGCCCGCCCTGCGGCTCCTGGGCCTTCATGGTCCTGACGGCGGCCGCCGCGCACAGCAGGGACCCGGTGAGGTTCACAGCCACCGTGGCGTTCCAGTCGTCCACGCTGATCTCATCCACGCTGGCCGCCGGGCCGAACACGCCGGCGTTGTTGAACAGCACGTCCACCCGGCCCCATTGCTGCCGGGCGGCCTCGAAAAGGCGCTCGACGTCGTCGGGGTTGGTGACGTCGCACGGCACCACCAGCGCATCAGGGCTGCCGTCCGCCGTTTCCTTCAGCTGCGCCTCCCGGCGCCCGGCGAGGGCCACCCGGTAACCGTCCGCCAGCATCTGCCGGGCCACTTCACGGCCGATGCCGGAGCCGGCCCCCGTGACGACGGCAACGCGGCCGGCGGGACGTGCAGTGTTCACGCTGTTCTCCTGGAGTTGCTAGAGCGGGGCGGGTACGGCGGTGCTGTTCAGCGGCCAGCCTATGACGGTCTTGGGCCGCGGCGCAGCGTACGTCCGTACCTTGGAGGTGGACAGGCCCATCCGGACCAGGGATTCGGCGATGGTCACTGCCGAGGCAACGCCGTCCACCACGGGCACGCTGGCGCGCTGCCGGATCTGCTCGTCCAGGCCGGCCATCCCGCCGCAGCCGAGCACGATCACCTCGGCCTTGTCCTGCGTGACGGCCAGGAGGGCCTCGTTGATGATGGCTTCCAGCGCCCGCTCCGGTTCCTCCTCAAGTTCCAGGACGGCCATGCCGCTGGCCCGCACTGACGCGCACCGGGCGTCCAGGCCGGCCAGCTTGAGCCGGTCCTCGATCAGGGGAACGGTGCGGTCCAGCGTGGTGACCACCGAGTACTTGTGCCCCAGGAACATGGCGGTGCTGGCGGCCGCTTCGGTGATGTCCACCACCGGGACGTCCAGCAGTTCCTGCAGTCCTTCACGCCCGTGCTCCCCGTAGCCTGCCTGGATGACGGCATCGTACGGTTCAGGGTAGGAGGTGATGGCGTCCATGACGGCGATGGCTGCAAGGTAGCTTTCGAAATTGCCCTCACAGGAATCGGCGCCGAACCGGGGCGTGATCCCCACAATCTCGGTGCCGGTGGCCGCAACACTGCGGGCCGAAGCGGCGATGGAGTCGGTCATGGATGCGGTGGTGTTCACGTTGGCTACGAGGATGCGCATGGGAGTCCTTAGTGGGTGCTGGCGACGGCGATTGCCTCGCCGTCGCGGTCTTCGAGCGGCTGCGAGCGGTCGGCGATGAAGAAGTACACCGCTGCCGCAATGCCGGCGGCAAAGAACCAGGCGAAGGGGGCGGCGGAGGCCAGTGCCGGCACAAAAGCGATGAGGAGGGCGACGGCGGCCGCCGGCACCATGGCGGTGATCGCGCGGGGATTGACGCCGTTCCGGTAGAAGTAGGCACCCTCCGGCGCGGCCGTGTACAGCTCGGGAACGTTGACCTTGCCGCGGCGGATCAGCCAGTAGTCCGCCATTACGACGCCAAACAGCGGGCCGAGCAGGGCGCCGAGGCCGCCGAGGAAGTACACGATGACCAGCGGGTTGTTGTAGAGGTTCCACGGCAGGATGACAAGGCCGATCACGGCGCTGACGATGGCGGCCTTGCGGAAGTTCAGGTGCTTGGGGAACAGGTTGGTCAGGGCGTAGACGGGTGCCACGAAGTTGGCCATGAGGTTCACGGCGATGGTGAGGATCAGCAGCGCCAGGCAGGCCAGCACCAGGAAGAGGGTATTGGGGATGGTCTGGACGATGTCGGACGGGCTCTGGATGATGGTGCCATTGATCTTGAACTGCCCGCCGGCCATGACCACCACGATGGCGCCGAACACCAGCATGTTGATGGGGATGCCCCAGAAGTTGCCGCGCACCACGGCCTTCTTGGAAACGGCGGACCGGGTGAAGTCGCAGAAGTTCAGGACGAACGTGCCGTAGATGGAAACCCAGAGTGAGCCGCCCGCGAAGATGGTGAGCCACATCTCGGGCCCTTCGAGGGCGTTGTTGGAGGACCAGGCGATGGCGCCGCCCGCCTCGACGAAGATCCAGACGGCGATAGCCGCCATGGTGGCCAGGATGACGGGACCCGCGAAGGCCTCGTACTTGCGGATCATCTCCATCCCGAAGCTGACGATCACCAGCTGGACCACCCACAGGACCAGGAAGGCCAGCCAGCCCAGCGTCGAAAGGCCCAGGACCGAGTCCTTGTCCAGTTCCGCCAGGGCGGGGAACATTGCCACGAGCATGACACGGAAGACTACGGAGGCCAGGTAGGTCTGGATGCCGAACCAGGCCACGGCAACCCCGCCGCGCAGGAGGGCGGCGATCTGCGCGCCCCTGATCCCGAAACTGATGCGGCTCATGACGGGGAACGGAACGCCCGTCTTGACCCCCATGAAGCCGGAGAGGTTAAGGAGGCCGAACAACAGGGCCGCCCCGATGCCCAGTGCCAGCAGGATCTGCCATCCGCCGAGGCCGAGTGCGAACAGGCCAATGGCAAAGGCATAGTTGCCGAGGCTGTGGACGTCATTGGCCCAGAGCGTGAAGATGCTGTAGCCGGACCAGCTGCGGCCGGCGCGTTTGGTGGGGGCGAGATCGACGTTGTAAAGCGTTGGGCTGATGGCCTGGCCGGACGCTGCACTGGCCGATTCGCAGAGGGCTTCGACGCTGACGGAAGGGTGGGTGGAGGCAACTGACGGCGCTGTCAGGTCCGGAGCCGCGTCAACGCCCGCCGATGGAGGGGTCTGCATAGGGTTTCTCAATTCTGAAAGGATCCGCGGTGGTGAGGCCGGCCCTGGCGCCGTTTCTGTTATTCCACTCTGCGGAATCAAGATATTGAATAGTGAAAGCAAGAGTATGACGTGGGTCACCAGCGGTCAAGCATCGCACCGCAGGCCGGCCGGTCATAATCGGTTCGAAGCTCTCCTCGGGCACTTCCGGCCGGACTGAGGGACATCTTTGTTGACCCGGCCGCTCGCAACTAGCTAATCTCGTAGAGCAAGAATGTTTTCTCACAATACGAAAACATGAGCCATTCGACGATGAAATGAGGCTCCCGTGGCTGCAGGAGAAGATACCTCCCATATCCTCAGCGGGTTGACTAACCAGCTGCCTGATCGTGATCCGGAAGAGACTGCCGAGTGGGTTGAGTCC
>NZ_JBNHFD010000092.1:0-16147 GCF_059089865.1 Arthrobacter sp. Y3221157 | reverse complement strand
GTCGAGCCGCAGCGGCAGCAGCACGCGCCCGGCGTGCCGGCCCGCACGGCGCGGATCATGGACGGAGTGGTCCTCGACGGGCTGGTCCTGCCGGTTGATAACGGAAGACGTCACATCCAGTGACACCTCCTGGTCCGTGGCAACCGAGAGGGAGATGCCCAGGCTGCCCCGGGACTCGAAGCCCACGGCCCGGCGTTCCGTGGTGGTCACGGTGGCGCCGGAGCGGCACTGCCACGTGATCCGGCACTCGTACACGCCGGTGGCAAAGTCGAGGGTCCGCCGGTAGTCAAGAACCTCGGATTCGGCGAGGCTGAGGGGCTCACCGTCAACACTCACGGTGAAGTTGTTGGCATCAGGGATGTACAGGATGCGCTGGCCCGTCCGTGCGAACCCAAAGGCATTCTCGGCGTGCTTGATGTCCCAGATCTCGTGCAGTCCGTTGATGAAACTGCCCGGCAGCTCAGCGTCCGCGGCGGCCCAGTGCGCGCCCCGGATTCCAAGGTGCCCGTTGCCGAGGGCAAAAAGCGTCTCCAGGGTTCCGGCGTCGCCCGGCGCGTGGCGGGCCTCGACGAGCTGCCAGGGGATATTCGGGAACCGCTCGCGGTCTGCGGTGATGAGTGCCATGGTGTTGGGGTCCTTTTGGCGTTTACTGAGCTGCCGGCCGTGCCGGCAAATGTTATTCGAAGGGGGTGCGGTGCCTGGATGGCTGCTGCGGGGAAACAGCTGCCATCGTCCTGCTGACGGTGGTTAGGGCACCAGTTCCTGCAGGTCCTGGACCACCAGCGTTGCCCCGGCGTCGAGGAGGGTCTGCCGGCCGGCGCCGCGGTCCACGCCGATGACCGAGTGGAACGAACCTGCCTGGCCTGCCTGGACTCCGGACACGGCGTCCTCCACCACAACGCATTCCTCGGTGGCCAGTCCCAGCAGCCGGGCAGCGTATTCGTAGGTGGCGGGGCTGGGTTTGCCGGGCAGGCCTTCCTTGGCCGCCAGCACGCCGTCCACCACCACGGGGAAGTGGTGACTGAGCCCGGCGGCTTCCAGGACCGCCGGCGCATTCCGGGAGGAAGAGACGACGGCGACCTTCAGCCCGCGTTCAAGCGCGGCCCGGAGGAACCGCACCGAGCCCTCGAACGGTTCGACGCCAGTGCTGACGATGTCGTTGAAGATGCGGTTCTTCCGGTTGCCCAGGCCCTGGACGGTGGAGTTGGCCGGATCGTCATCCAGGGGGCCTTCGGGGAGCACGATTCCCCGGGAGGCCAGGAAGTCGCGGACGCCGTCGAAGCGCGGCTTGCCATCAATGTGGTCGAAGTAGTCGCTTTCGCGGTATGCCGCCACCTCCGGTTGTGAGGCGAGGTAGCCATCAAACAGTTCCTGCCAGGCCTGTTCGTGCACGGTGGCCGTGGGGGTCAGCACGCCGTCCAGGTCGAACAGGATGGCAGAAGCGCCGGTCCAGGCGGCAGTCTCTGTGGCAGGCGATGCAGTCATCTGCGGTTTGTCCTTTCAGACGGCGGGCAGCCGTGAAGACGGAGTATGGGGGAGGTGGCTTCGGTGCCCGGGTGACCAGCAGAGGCGCGGCTGCCGGCGGAAATTGCTGCGGCGCGGGGTCCCTGCTGGTCCAGATACGTCTTCCATCATGTGCCTGTTGCCGGTGAAGGACAACTTGGGGGAACAGAAATCTGCCGCGTCATGCTCCGATGGGGTGCCGGCACGAACCGGGACTGCGCAGGCTCGTGGCGGCGGTTTGTTGCCTCCATGTCCCTCGCCTCCTTATCCGCCCAGTTCAAAGCCTCATGAGTTGCCGAAGATGAGTGTAAGCGCTTACAAATTTGGCGTGCAACTGTTTTTTTGCAGTTGGTGACGCGGGTCTGAATGTGACGGAAATCGCACGCCGGAATTCCATGTTTCAGCGCTCAGCGGAGGATGTAGTGGCGGAGGAAGGCGCTGACGTCAACCATTTCCGCTTTTGACATTGCATGCCCCATGCCGGGGTAGGTCCTGCTGGTCAGGAGGGTGTTCTTCTCGAGCCAGTCCGCGGTGTAGGCGATGGCATCGTCGTTGATCACGAGGTCCGCCTTGTCGCGGCCCCAAAAGAAGGGCGGCTTGGCGTCGAAGGAGTCTGTGAGGGCCAGCAGTTCGTTGTTCAGGACGAAGCCGGAGAGTCCTACTACCGACGTATAGGCGTGGGGATGCAGCCGCAGCAGCGTGCTTGCCATGGCCATGCCCTGCGAGTATCCCATCAGGCTGACGCTCGTGTGCTGGCCCTTGACTGTATTGACCCACCCATGCACGGCATTGGTGGCCGAGATGACATCGGCGAAGTCGTTGACCAGGAAATAGTCCAGCAGGAACCAGCCGTAGTGGTCGCCGATGGGCATCGGGGCCCGGAGGGCGGCGAAGGTGAATTCGGAGGGGAGGTAGTCAAAGAGCCGGACCATGCGGGACTCGTCCGTACCGTAGCCGTGCATCATCACCAGCAAGGGAGTGCCTGCGCGCTGGTCCTCGGGCTTGGACCACACAACCGTTTCCATCGGACCAGCCTAGCCAGCCGTTACAGAGATGAAACGCGCAGCGGCCTCCCACATCGTTGATCAGGGCCCCACAGGGCTGTAGCGTTGCGATTAACAGACAGCATGCTTAGCATCTGTCGCGGGCTAAGACAACGCCCATCCTCGACCAGAAGGAGCAAGACATGAGAATCGGATCCTCCATTTTCCTTATCGCCCTCGGCGCCATCCTTGCCTGGGCGGTTGCTCCGGGCCTGATCCCCGCCGTCGACCAGGTGCTCATCGGCTACATCCTGATAGCCGTGGGCGTCATTGGGCTGATTGCATCCCTCATCCTTGCCTCCCCCGGGCGCAGCCGGCGCATCAGCGAGACCCGCTCGGTGGTGGATCCGAACACCGGCGAGCGCATCACGCGCAATGAAAGCCGGGACGGCGGGCTCTAGCCCACCCGAAGCCCTAAATAAAGGCACGACATGCCTGGGTCACCAGATGCCCTACACACCCGGGAGGCCGGGCCGGACCACAGCGGTCCGGCCCGGCCTTCGCTTTTCCCGTTGGATTTTTTGTCCAAATAAAGCGACTTCCAGGGCGGATAAGTCGCCTTATCTGGACAAGAGCTCTGGGGTCGGGGTCGGCGTTTTGTTTCGTGTTGGTTTCCATTGACAAACCAACAGAAGCAAAGATAAAGTCAAGTAACCCAACATCATGTGATGTCAGTCACCCAGCTTCGGAAACCCCGAGCAGCGGCCGCATCGCTAATCCCAGCACCAGCAACCTACGCAACGGAGGGTATGTGTTCGCCGAGGAGCGCCAGCAGAAGATTGCCGAGCTTGTTGCCGGCAGCGGCCGGGTCAGCGTGACCCATCTGGCCGAGCGCTTCCGCATCACCACCGAAACCGTCCGCCGGGACCTTGCCACCCTTGAGACTGCAGGGACAGTACGCCGCGTGCACGGCGGCGCCGTAGCGGCGGACCGGTTCAGCACCACTGAGGAAAGCATCACCGACCGCGCCATCCAGCGCCCCGACCAGAAAAGCCGGATCGCCGAGGCCGCGCTTGCCCTCATCCCCCGCAACAAGGCCGCCAGCGTCCTGCTTGACGGCGGCACCACCACCGAAGTCCTGGCGGACATGCTTTCCCGCCGCTCCGCCGTCGATCCAACCGAATCAACTGAACTCCGGCCCGAACTCGTGGCCATAACCCACGCCGTGCCCATCGCCGCCAAGCTCTCCAATGTCCCCGGCATCGCACTGCAGATCCTGGGCGGCCGGGTCCGCGGAATCACCCAGGTAGCCGTGGGCCAGGCCACCGTGGACTCCGCGGCAAGAATCCGCCCGGACATCGCCTTCTTAGGCACCAACGGAATCCACGCAAGCTTCGGACTGAGCACTCCCGATCCTGAAGAAGCCGCCGTCAAGGCGGCCTTCGTCCATTCGGCGCGCCGCATTGTGGTGCTGGCCGATTCCTCCAAGCTGGACACGGAAACCCTGGTCCAATTCGCCTCACTGAAAGATCTGGACACCTTGATTACAGACAGCGAACCAGGCCCGGAACTCGCAGCCGCCCTGGAAGAAGCCGGCGTTGACGTGGTGATCGCATGATCGTCACCTTCACCGCAAACCCCAGCCTGGACCGCACCGTGGCCCTGCCCGGCCCCCTGGAACGGGGCGAGGTGCAGCGCGCCGTATCCGTCAGCCAGGAGTCGGGGGGCAAGGGCGTCAACGTGTCCCGCGCCCTGGTGGCCTCCGGCCTGGAGTCCATGGCCGTGCTCCCGGGTGCGGACAGCGATCCCGTGCTTGCCGGCCTCCGGGACAGCGCCGTGCCGTTCGCCTCGCTGCCCATCGACGAGCCACTCCGCACCAACGTTGCCCTCACCGAGCCCGGCGGCGTGACCACCAAGATCAACGAGCCCGGCCCCGCCCTGGATGAAAACCAGCAGGAGGCCCTGCTCAAGCTGCTGCTGGAGACGTCCCGCGGTGCCAGCTGGGTGGTCCTGGCCGGCTCGCTGCCGCCGGGCTTCCCGGCCGATTTCTACGCAACGGCGGCCCAACGCCTGCGTTCATCCGCCGACGGCGCGTCCCCGGAACGGACGCCGCTGATCGCCGTCGACTCATCCGGCCAGCCACTCGCCGCCGCCCTTACCGGCGGCGCGGCAGGCATGCCGGACCTCCTCAAGCCCAACGCCGAAGAACTGGCAGAGTTGGCCACCGCGGCCGGTTTTGCCCCGGCCACCGCTGACGAACTGGAAGCGGACCCGGTGGCCGCAGCGGCAGCCGCTGCCGCTGTCGTTCGAGCCGGTGTGGGTGCTGTGCTGGCAACTCTCGGATCCAAGGGAGCTGTCCTGGTAACGGCCGACGGCGCGTGGCTGGCCACGCATCCGCCGGTCACCGCAGTCAGCACGGTGGGCGCGGGCGATTCCGCGTTGGCCGGCTATCTGCTCGCCCACGGCCAGGGTGCATCCCCGGCCGATTGCCTTCGTCAGGCTGTGGCCCACGGTGCCGCAGCCGCCTCCCTGCCCGGTTCTACAGTTCCGGCAGTACACCAAACCACCCCGGATGCCGTAACCATCACGGCCCTTCGAAAGGATTGACAGTGACCCAGCTCATCACCACGGAACTGGTCGAGCTCGACCAGAACCTGGGCAATTCCCCCGAGACGGTGATCCGGCACCTGGCAAGCAAAGTAGCTGCCACCGGACGCGCATCAGAAGTTGAAGGCCTCTTCGCAGACGCCTTCGCCCGGGAGCAGAAAACTGCCACTGGCATCCCCGGCGGCATCGCAATCCCGCACTGCCGCTCCGCCGCCGTCATCGAGCCCACGCTGGCCATGGCCCGCCTCGACCCCAAGGTGGACTTTGGCGCCAAGGACGGTCCCGCGGACCTGATCTTCTTCATCGCAGCACCGGATGGAGCGGACCAGGCCCACCTCAAGCTCCTGTCCAAGCTCGCCAGGTCCCTGATTAAAAAGGACTTCACAGCGGCGCTGCGCAACGCTTCCTCCCGCCAGGAGATCGTGGAACTGGTGGACGGTGCGCTGGCTGACAAGCCCGCAGCCCATGCCGCTGCAGCTCCGGTAGCTGCCGGTGCCGTTGCCGGCACCGGAGCGGGCACCCTGAACGCTTCTGGGCAGTCCGGAGCTTCCGCCGTGGCAGACTCGGGATCTGCTGGTTCCGCCCCCGCTGGTCCGAAGCGCCTTGTTGCCGTCACCGCCTGCCCCACCGGCATCGCGCACACCTACATGGCAGCCGATTCCCTCGTCGCTGCGGCCCAGGAAGCCGGCGTTGACCTGCAGGTTGAAACCCAGGGTTCCTCCGGTGCCAAGCCGCTCGATCCCGCCGTCATCGCGGCTGCCGACGCCGTCATCTTCGCAGTGGACGTGGATGTGCGCGGCAAGGAGCGCTTCGCCGGTAAGCCTGTCATCAATGCGCCCGTGAAGCGCGGGATCGACGAGCCCGCCAAGATGGTCCAAGAGGCGCTCGCCGCAGCTTCGGACCCCAACGCCCGCCGCGTCCCGCACTTCGGAGCCGAGGAACAGGCCGACCAGGCTGCAGCCGAAAAGGGCGAGCACATCGGCCAGAAGCTGAAGAGGGCCCTGCTGACTGGCGTCAGCTACATGATCCCGTTCGTTGCCGGCGGTGGCCTGCTGATTGCACTGGGCTTTCTGCTGGGCGGCTACCTCATCACCGATTTCGCGGACACCATCGTGACCACGAATAGCTTCTTCAACCTGCCCACTGAATACCCGGAACAGGCCATCGGCCCGCTGGGTGCCTACCTCGGCGCCGTTCTGTTCAAGATCGGCGCCCTGTCCATGGGCTTCCTGGTCCCCGCGCTGGCAGGCTACATCGCCTACGCCATTGCTGACAGGCCCGGCATCGCCCCCGGCTTCGTTGCCGGTGCCGTAGCCGGATTCATGGGTGCCGGCTTCCTGGGCGGCATCGTCGGCGGCCTACTGGCCGGTTACATGGCGCACCTGATTGGAACCTGGTCTGTTCCCCGTTGGCTGCGCGGCCTGATGCCCGTTGTCATCATCCCGTTGCTTGCCTCCATCTTCGCCTCCGGCCTGATGTTCCTGGTTCTTGGCGGACCGATCGTTGCGCTCACTGAAGGACTGAACGGGTGGCTGTCGGGCCTTACCGGCGCCAGCGCCATCGCCCTGGGCGTCATCCTGGGCCTCATGATGTGCTTCGACCTCGGCGGCCCGGTCAACAAGGTCGCTTACGCCTTCGCCGTCGCCGGCCTTGGTGCCGCAACGTTGGACAACCAGGCCCCGTGGCAGATCATGGCAGCCGTCATGGCCGCAGGTATGGTGCCGCCGCTCGCAATGGCCCTGGCATCAACGGTCTTGGACAAGAAGCGCTTCAGCCTGGCTGAGCGTGAAAACGGAAAGGCAGCATGGCTGCTGGGTGCTTCCTTCATCTCCGAAGGGGCCATCCCGTTCGCAGCCGCTGACCCGCTTCGCGTAATCCCTGCCAGCATGCTGGGCGGAGCAGTCACGGGCGCAATCTCAATGGCGGCGGCCGTAGGATCCAAGGCACCTCACGGCGGTATCTTCGTGTTTTTCGCCATCGACAACTTCCTGATGTTCGTCGTGGCGATTGTGGCAGGAACTATCGTTACCGCGCTCTCAGTGATCGCTCTCAAGCGCTGGGCCGTCCGCCAGACCGCTGATACCGTGGAGAGCGTTCCCGCCACGGTCTGACCGGCCAATCATTACTTATCCGGCACTGGACCAACAGCAAGCCGAAAGACAAAGGAGCAGCAATGCCAGAACGCACCGCAACCGTCGCCAGCCGAGTAGGCCTGCACGCCCGCCCCGCCGCCATCTTCGCCGAGGCGGCCGGCGAGTTCGACCTCGACATCACCATTGCCCGCGAAGGTGAGCCGGCAGACGAGGCCATGGACGCGGCAAGCATCCTTTCGCTCATGAGCCTGGGCGCCTCGCACGGCGACAAGGTAGTCCTCCGAGCCGAGGGCGACGGCGCCGACGATGCACTGGAGCGCCTGGTCCGGATCCTGGAAACGGACCACGACGCCGAGTAGCAGCCTCGCTGCTTTCGAGCACTGAGCCGGCGGCCGCCGTCGGGCCTTCCTTTGGGGAAAGTCCGACGGCGGCCGCTTGGCTTAATGCGCCTGCCCGCCTGGCGGGGACGTCTCATCAGCCGCGCTCGACGATCGCCTTCACGTCGCCCACCAGTTTGTCCCACATGCCCTTTGCGTGCGCGGCCGCCTGTTCCGTGGCGTTGTTGTCCTGGGCGAGCGTGAGCCGGGTCCCCTGGTTCTGCGCCTCAAGTGTCCAAGTGAGGGTGTGGTAGTTCTCCGGGATGTCCGCGTCGATGGCGACGGACGGGGTCGCAACGTGGCCGCCGGCCATCACTGCGCCTTTTTCGCCGTGAACAGGAGGTACTCCCATTCCATCTGGAAGGGGGTGTCACCGTGGGCGTCGCCGAAGGAGTCGGCGAGTTCCGTGAGCGCGGCATCGAGGGCTTTGACCTTGTCCGCGTCCTCACCGATGAACTTGTAGACCGAGATGGTGGGGCCGTAGTGGGACTTGAAGTAGCGCACGAAGTCGGCCGGCTGGTGGAAGCTGCGCACCGCCAGTGTCTGCTTGCGGGCCTTGGCTTCGGTGATGCTGTTCCCCAGCAGCTCCCGGACGTGGTCCTCGCTTCCCCACAGCGGCGCGGGTTGCGCACCGGGCGGGGGCGGCGGTGCGAAGGGTTTCATGGCGGCAAACATCCGGCCGATGAATCCTTCCGGGGTCCAGCTGAGCAGGCCGATGGTCCCGCCGGGTTTGCACACCCGCACCAGTTGATCGGCGGCTTTCTGGTGGTTTGGCGCGAACATGGCGCCCAGGCAGGACATCACCACATCAAACTCGGCGTCGCCGAACGGCAGGGCCTCGGCGTCCGCCTCCTGCCAGTCCAGGCTCACTCCCCTGTTTGCCGCCTCCCGGCGGCCCGCCTCGAAAAGCTCGGGGGTGAGGTCGCTGGCCACCACTTTGGCGCCCATCATCGCCGCCGGAATGGCCGCGTTCCCGGAGCCGGCCGCCACGTCCAGAACCCGGTGGCGGGACGTGATTCCGCAGGCTTCCACCAGGATGGCGCCCAATTCCAGCAGCATCTCATCCGCCAGGGCCGGGTAATCCCCTGACGCCCACATGGCCCGATGCTTCTGTTTGAGAGCCCGGTCCGCCTCCGCCGCTTCCGTTTGGTCGTTCATGTCCGCGCCCCTCTGCCGTTCCGTTCGGGATGAGTGGCAGCACGCTGTGTGCACAGCGGAGGCTGCGATTCAGCCATTGTGGACGTGCGGGCACTGGCTGTAAAGGGATCTGCGGGATTATGCGGGTTTGCGGGCTTTGGTTGTGGCCGGCTTCGACGCCGTGGTTTTTTCGGACGCCGTCTTGGTGCCTGTGCTCTTGGTGGCTGCGGTCTTGGCGGCCGTCGTCTTGGAGGCTGCGGCCTTGGTGCCGGACGTTTTCGTGGCAGCCGGTTTGGACGCCGTGGACTTTGAGGCCGTGGTCTTCGCCGTGGTGGACCTTGCAGTGGTGGATTTGGCAGCGGTGGATTTGGTGGTTCCTGATTCTGCAGTCTTCGCACCGGAAGACACGCGCGATCCGGAAGCCCTGCGGGCAGGCTTGGCCGGCTCCTCTTCCACTTCTTCCTCGTCCGATTCCTCGGCTGGGGCAGCGGCCCCGCCCCCGCGCTTCTTGTCCAGGCTCCGCTTCAGCGCCTCCATCAGGTCGATGACTTCGCCCTTGCCGCCTTCGCCCGCTTCCACACCGAAGGTTGCTTCCGTATCCAGCGACTCCCCCTGCTCAAGCTTGGCTTCGATGAGCGTGCGCAGCTGGACCTGGTAATCGTCCGTGAAGGATTCGGGGTCGAAATCCGCCGCCATGGACTCCACCAGCGCGGCGGACATCTCCCGTTCCTGGGGCGAGATCTTAATGGACGCGTCCAGGGCGGGAAAGTTGGCTTCCCGCACCTCGTCCGGCCACAGCAGGGACTGCAGCACCAGGACATCGTCCTTGATGCGCAGCGCGCCCAGCCGCGTCTTCTCCCGCAGCGCGAACTGCACAATGGCCACCCGGTCCGTGTCCTCCAACGCCCGCCGCAGCAGCACGTACGCTTTGGGCGACTTGGAGTCCGGCTCCAGGTAGTAGCTCTTCTCGAACATCATGGGTTCAAGCTGCTCGGACGGGACGAACTGCACCACGTCGATCTCGTGGCTGTTCTCCGCCGGAATGGCCTTGAGCTCATCCTTGGTGAGGATCACCGTCCGGCCGTCTTCCTCGTACGCTTTCTCGATGTCCGAGTAGTCGACCACCTCGCTGCACACCTCGCACCGGCGCTGGTAACGGATCCGGCCGCCGTCGGCATTGTGAACCTGGTGCAGACTGATGTCATGATCCTCAGTGGCGCTGTAGACCTTGACGGGCACGTTGACCAGCCCGAATGCGATGGCACCCTTCCAGATGGCTCTCATCCCTACAGTCAACATCAGTCCGGGCCGGAGGTGAAGACCCATGCCCGCAGGTAAGGATCGTGTCCGGGTGGCGGGCCGTGAACTGACGCTCACCAACCTGGACAAAATCATCTATCCGCAGACCGGAACTACCAAGGCGGACGTCCTGGCGTACTACGCCGCCGTGGCCCATGTCCTGATTCCCGCCGCCGCCAACCGGCCGGCAACGCGGAAACGCTGGGTCAACGGAGTGGGGACCGCGGAGCATCCCGGAGAGGTGTTCTTCCAGAAGAACCTCGAAGATTCGGCGCCAGGCTGGCTGCCCCGCGCCGCCATCACGCACAAGGACCGGACCATCTACTATCCGCTGGTCAACGATCCCGCCACGCTGACATGGTTCGGACAGATCAACTCACTGGAGATCCATGTGCCGCAGTGGCGCGTGGATTCGCACGGCAACCAGCTGAACCCGGACCGCCTGGTCCTGGACCTTGACCCGGGTGAGGGCGCGGGCCTGCCGGAATGCCGGGAGGTGGCCCTGCTGGCACGGTCCATCCTGGAGGACGTCGGGCTGGACCCTGTCCCCGTCACCAGCGGCAGCAAGGGCATCCACCTGTACGCGCCGCTGGACGGGACGCAGACCTCGGACCAGATCTCCGCCTTCGCCCGCGAACTCGCCCGGGCCCTGGAGACCGACCATCCGGACCTCGCCGTCAGCGACATGAAGAAGACGCTCCGGAAAGGGAAGGTGCTGGTGGACTGGAGCCAGAACAACGCAGCCAAGACCACCATCGTGCCGTACTCCCTGCGGGGCCGGCCCACGCCCATGGTGGCCGCCCCGCGGACGTGGCGCGAGATCAGCTCCAGCCGGTTGAAGCACCTGGACTACCACGAGGTCCTGCGCCGGGTGCAGGACGGGAAGGACCCGTTCGCCGTCGTCGTCAGCGCGTCCGGACAGGCAGCGGACCACGGGTCCGGAGACGGCGGGTCAACGCACGGCGGGCTAACACGGGGCGGGTCAGCAGCGGGCTCCGAAGGGCACGACGCGAATCCCCGGCTGGCCAAGTACCGGTCCATGCGTGATCCGAAGGCCACGCCCGAGCCGTTCAGCGGTGCGGCCGGAAGCGGCGACGCGTTCGTCATCCAGGAGCACCACGCCAGCAGGCTGCACTACGACCTCCGGCTGGAGCACGACGGCGTGTTGGTGTCCTGGGCCATCCCCAAGGGCGTCCCCGAATCCGGGGGCAAGAACCACCTCGCCGTGCAGACCGAGGACCACCCGATGGACTACCTCACGTTCCACGGCACCATCCCCAAGGGGGAATATGGCGCCGGTGAGATGACCATCTGGGACACCGGCACCTATGAGCTGCACAAGTGGATCAACGGCCGCGAGGTCATCGTCACCCTCCACGGTTTGGAGGGCGGCGGGCTGGGCAGCCCGAAGAGGTTCGCGCTGATCCACACCGGCCGCGGGCAGGGCAGGGATGCCGAGGGGCAGTGGCTGATCCATCTCATGGACAAGGAGCAGGCAGGCGGACGGCGGCGGTACGCAGCCCCCGCGGCCGGGCAAGGGGAAAGTGCCGGGGATCCAGCGGGGAAAGCTGCCGGGCCGAAGGCCCCTTCACCGGCAGCGGCGCAAAAGGACGCAGCATCGACGGAAGCCGCGACCAAGGCAGACACCGCTCCCTCCCCCGAAGATTTCGGACCCATGATGGCCACTGCCGGTGACCCGGCAGACCTGCAGGGCAGCGACTGGCAGTTCGAGCTCAAGTGGGACGGCGTGCGGGCCATCCTCGTGGCCGACGCGCAGCGCGTCCGCATCTTCAGCCGCAACGGCAACGACGTCACCCGCACCTACCCGGAACTAACGGACCGCTCCTGCTGGCCCGAGCAGCCCTTCGTGGCCGACGGCGAGATTGTGGCCGTCGGCGGGGACGGCCGGCCCGACTTCGGGCTGCTCCAGGGACGCATGAAACTCACCCGGCCTGCCGACGTCGCAAAAGCCCGCACGGCCATCCCCGTCCGGCTGGTTCTCTTCGACCTGCTGTCCGACGGCGGAACGGACCTCCGCCGGCTTCCGCTCAGCAAGCGGCGTGAGCGGCTGGAGGAGTTTTACCGCCCCTCCGGCTGCCCCGTGGACCTCTCGCTCGTGCTGGACGACCGCATCGACCACATCCTCGAGAGCGCGCGCGAGCTGGGCCTCGAGGGGGTCATGGCCAAGCGGACGGACAGCCGCTATGTGAGCGGGCAGCGCACCCGCACCTGGATCAAGCTCAAGATCGAACAGACCCAGGAAGTGGTGGTGGGCGGCTGGCGGCCGGGCAAGGGCGGCCGCCAGGACACCGTTGGATCGCTACTGGTGGGTATCCCCGACGGCGACAAGCTGCAGTATGTGGGCCGGGTGGGCAGCGGCTTCAGCACGCGCGAACTGGCCGAACTCCGGCAGACGGTGGAGCGGCTGGCCAGGAAAACGTCACCCTTCCGCGACGTCCCCCGTCCCGATGCAGCGGACGCGCACTGGGTGGCGCCGCAACTGGTGGGCGAGGTGACGTACAGCGAGTGGACGGGCCCGGGGCGGCTGCGGCATCCACGGTGGCGCGGCTGGCGGCTGGACAAGGATCCGTCCGAGGTGGTCCGCGAGACCTGAGACGAACCACTGACGCGAAGATTCATCCGCGACGCGAAAATTGCCTGGCGCCCCCAAATAATGGGATCACCAGGCAATTTCCGTGTCGATAGCTGTTATATGTGGCGCCGGCGGAAACCGGCCAGGCCTAGGACGAGTGCGGCATCTGCGGCCGGCTTGTGCGGTGCACGGCCGTCACCGCTGCTTCGTGGCCCATCCTCCCCTGTCCGGAGCCGCGCTCCTTCGGGTGCCGGCGCTTCCCGTTGCCGTCCGGCCACGAGTTCTGCCTGGGCATTCCCGTCCCGCCAGTGATAGCCGGTCCGGGCAGGTCCGGAGTGTTCATGGCCGCCGCAAGGTGGTCTGCCAGCTCGGGTTTGATGTGGGTTTCACGGTTGTCAGCCATGTGATTTTCCTTTCCGCAGTGAACTGAAGTGTTGCCCGGCGGCCGGGGCCCCGGGGAACCGCTGGACGCGCCAGCGGAGTTGCGCAGCCGGCCTGCTGCCGGGACATCCCCGGCTCACGATGCGCAGGCCTGAAAGGAACGGCGGGGTGCAGCCGGACGCTGTCCGGGCACACAGGTCCGCCTGCTTAAGAAGAAGGTTTTTCCATTGCTCCACCATAGGCACCGGGCAGCCGCCTGTGAACCCCTTTGCCCCGGGATTTGGAAAGGCCGACGGCGGCATGCCGGCAGGTAGGAAATGGCCGCCTTCACGACAGGCACAGGCCATGGCCCCGATCACACTTAGGGTACGGGCGTCCGTCCAAAGGGGCATAAGGGGCGGCTGCGCCGAAAAAGATTTGGTAACGATGGCCACATCATCTTGTATTCCCTGCATTGGCGCGGGAAGAAGCGGGAACGTCACCCCGAATCGCACGCTGGAACAGGCCCAAAATGGTCGATGCTACGGCATTCCGGGGCCGTGCGCTACGGAATTCCCGTAAAATTGAAGGCCTGCCCGGAGCGGGGCAGCTACAAGTCGCAAGCAAATGACCTCCCCAGGAGTTGCCCAAATGCCCACAGACCGAAGCATGACCGACTCTTCAGCAGGCGCCAGGAACGCCAGCGGAACAGATCTGGCAGCCCCCAAGGCTGCGAAAAAACCACGGCGGCTGCCGCGCCGCCGGCTTAAGGAATCCGACGTCAACGTGGTGAACCAGCCGATGCTCAAAAAGGCACTCGGCGGAACCATCGTGGGCAACACCATGGAATGGTACGACGTAGGCGTCTTCGGCTACCTCATCACCACCATGGGGCCTGTCTTCCTGCCGGAGTCCGACCCCACCACGCAGACCCTGTTCCTGCTCGGAACCTTCGCTGCCACGTTCATCGCCCGTCCCCTGGGCGGCGTGATCTTCGGCTGGATGGGCGACAAGATGGGCCGGCAGAAGATCCTTGCCGCCACCCTCATGCTGATGGCCGCGAGCACGTTCGCCATCGGCCTGCTTCCCGGCTACGCGCAGATCGGGCTGTGGGCCGCAGGCCTGCTGGTACTGCTCAAGATCGTCCAGGGTTTCTCCACCGGCGGCGAGTATGCGGGCGCCACCACCTTTGTCAGCGAGTACGCCCCGGACAAGCGCCGCGGTTTCTTCGCGAGCTTCCTGGACATGGGCAGCTACCTGGGCTTCGCCCTCGGCGCCGCGCTGGTGTCCGCCCTGCAACTGGGGCTGGGACAGGCCGCCATGGAGGAATGGGGCTGGCGCATCCCGTTCCTGGTTGCCGGTCCGCTGGGCCTGATCGCCGTCTACTTCCGCAGCAAGATCGAGGAGTCCCCGCAGTTCCAGGCCACCCTGGACGCCCAGGAGGACATCGCCAAAAACGCTGCCGCCTCCGATGACGCTGCTGCCAAGGGCCCGGTGGGAATCGTCAAGGCCTACTGGCGCTCCATCATCGTTGCGATGATCCTGGTGGCCGCCGCCAACACGGCAGGCTACGCCTTGACCTCCTACATGCCTACCTACCTCACGGAGTCCAAGGGCTACGACGAGGTGCACGGCACCCTGCTGACCATCCCGGTGCTGGTGGTCATGAGCCTTTGCATTCCGCTGACGGGCAAGCTGTCCGACCGGATCGGCCGCCGTCCTGTGCTGTGGATCGGCGCACTGAGCACCGTCATCCTGGCCGCCCCGGCGTTCATGCTCATCGGCATCGGTGAAGTCTGGTCCACCCTGGCCGGCCTGGCCCTGATCGCCTTCCCGGTGACGTTCTACGTGGCCAACCTGGCCTCGGCCCTGCCTGCGCAGTTCCCCACGTCCAGCCGTTACGGCGCCATGGGTATCGCCTACAACTTCTCCGTGGCCATCTTCGGCGGAACCACACCGTTCATCGTGGCGGCCCTGATCAGCGCCACCGGCAACGACATGATGCCTGCCTACTACCTGATGGGCACCTCCCTGGTGGGCGCGGTGGCCATCTACTTCCTGAAGGAATCCGCCCAGCGTCCGCTCCCGGGCTCCATGCCCAGCGTGGACACCCAGGCCGAGGCCAAGGAACTGGTGGCGACCCAGGACGAGAACCCGCTGATCGACCTGGACGAGCTGCCGTTCGAAACCCAGGACATCCAGGACGCAGTTGCCGCCGGCAAGGATTCCCCGGACAACTCCCAGGACCAGAAGGTTCCGGCCGGGGTCTAGCACCTTCGTGCAGCCCGCGCTTCCACAGGGCCCGTCCGGCATGCTTCCTTGGGGGAGGCATGCCGGGCGGGCCTTCGCCGTGCTCGGGCGCCAGGCTGCCGCGCCCGGCACCACGCGGATGTCCTTGTATGACCGCCTGCTGCCGGAGGAAATGACTCCCCCGGCACTGGCCCGGGATAATTTCCGGGAAATCAGTAGAAGACAGGCAAGGGAACAGGCGGGGACAACAGGCCATGAAGCGCGTAGCGGAACAGGTGCGCGCCCTCCACCGGCTGGAACCTGCCAGTAACGACCACCTGGCCGCACTGCGGGTGGCCGCCGGTGTGGCAGTCCCGTCGCTGCTCCTCCTGGCTGCAGGCCGGACGGACCTCATCATGTACGCGGTGTTCGGTGCGCTGACTGGAATGTACGGACGGGCCGAACCGCACCAGCTGCGGCTTATCCACCAGGCCCAGGCCGCCCTCGTGCTCCTGGGCGGCGTTACGGTGGGCGTTGTCCTGTCCGTGAACCACCTGCACTCCTGGTGGCTCGTTGCGGTGGAGGCCGTGCTGGCCGGACTGGGGTCCGCCTACTCGGACCGGGTCCGGCTTAAGCCCAATGGCCCGTTCTTTGCCATCCTCGCCCTCGGTGCCTGCGCATCCGTTCCCATGCTGGTTCCCTGGTACGCCGCGCTGCTGATCGCGGCCGGGTCCGCCGCTTTCTCCATGGTTATCGGTTTCAGCGGCTGGCTCCGCCGCCGCACCTGGCAGCGGGGCGCCTCCCGGAGCCTCCCGGCGGGGGCAAGGCACCGGGAGACGCTCGTCCACGCGGCGCGGTATGTGCTGGCAGTGGGAGCCGCGGGAACCATCGGCGATCGCCCTGTTAGAGGCCTCGACACTGTGCGGGGCCGTCGGAATGCTGAGGTCGCCACCATGGAAGGGAAGC
>NZ_JBNHFD010000091.1:0-16282 GCF_059089865.1 Arthrobacter sp. Y3221157 | reverse complement strand
GATCAGGACGGCGTCCGGGGTGGCGGCGGGCAGATCGGCGCCCCCTGTTTCACGCTTGAGCTCGTAGCCCAGGCAGCCCAGCCAGCCCAGCGTGAACTGTCCGGGGTAGCCCTCCGGCGCGCGGACCGCGCGGCGGCCCCACACCGTGTCCAGCCAGCGGAAGAATTGCCCGGTGACCCTGACGGTTGCGGAACCGGCGCTGATCAGGCTTTCACCGGACCGGTGGCTTACCGACTGCCCGAACGTCCCGCCGTCGTCCGCCATGATGCTGAAACGGCTGCGCTCCGCGGCGGTTCGCGCGGACACCTCGTCCGTGCCCGTCCCACCGCTGCCCGCTGAGGCTGCCGTTCCGGCGTTGGAGGAGTCCAGCCAGACCGCATTGGGTGAGCCGCCGTACAGGGAACGGAACAGCGCCGCGGAATCAGGACGCTCTTGCAGCCGTTCCGACCGGAGGCGGAGCCCGCGGCGGGCGGACAGTTCGGGTGCTAGGACGGGAGCCAGCGCCGGAAGGTAGGGGAGGAGCCGCAGGACGTCAACGACGGCGGAGCCGTCCGCCAGGTTCTGGACGCGCACGTCGGCACGCGCCGGGACGTCATCTCCGGCCAGCCATTCGTCTTCCTGCGCTGCCCACTGGTCCCAATAGGGTTCATAGGTTGCGCCGTCGCGGTCCAGGGCCCTGGTCCGGCGGACGTCGTCAGGGGATTCAGCCCAGATCACGGCGTCCAGGAGCGGCCGGGCACCTGCCGCGGCGGCACCCACGCCCTCGACGATGACGATCTCGGCGGGGAGGGTGACCCGGGGCTCGCCGTCGTAATGGTTTTCCCAGTCCCAGGCCACCCACGTTGCCGCCTCACCCCTGTGCAACGGGGTGAGGACGGTGTCGACGTACCGCTCCACGCCGGCGGCCAGGCCGTTCCAGCCCGGGTAGATGTCCTCGAGATGGAACAGCGAGACCTTGTGGTGGGCGCGCAGGCGGGCAGCCAGTTCGACGGCGAGAGTGGTCTTCCCAGCGCCCGAGCGCCCGTCGATGGCGATGATGACGGGGGCTGGGCTCATGGAGTAGAGCGTACCTTTATCCTTGCCGGGCTTTCATCCGCGGGTCCTTCTTGTTAAATCATGAAAGTCCTGCCGCGGCGCCTAACGATCTGTGCGCGCATGGCGAAGAGCCTGATTGAGAGCGGTTCTCAATTGCAGGAATGGCCGGTGGGCCGTCAGCTTCCCTGCCGCTGCAGCTGCGCGTCCGAGGAGACGGCCGCCTTGACGTGCTCCACGATCCCCGGAAGGGCGGCCTGGATCTGGTGCCAGACCGCATCGAAGTCCGCATGCCCGCCGTACCAGGGGTCCTCGATGCCCTGGTCCAGCAGGTCTTTGCCGGCCATTGCGGGATCGAAGCTTCGGAGCATGCGGATCTTGCCCAGCGACTCCTGGTCCGGCGCCGCCTCGCTCAGCCAGGCGTAGTGGTCGATATCGAGCGCCAGGATGAGGTCCCGTTCACGGAACCATTCCGGGAGCCACTCCCGCGCGATGTGCAGCTCGGACGCCAATTGCGTGGCTGCGAGCCTCCGTGCGGCCCGCGGATCAATGGGGCGCCCGGCCTCATAGCCCGTGGTGCCCGCCGAGTCCACCGCCACCAATCCGTCCAGCCCTTCGCGCTCAAACGCGGCCCTCAGCATAAGTTCCGCCATGGGTGAGCGGCAGATGTTGCCGGTGCAGACGGCGATGACGCGGTATGGGCTCGACGCTGAGTTCATGATGCTAAGCATGCGCGCTTTCCGGCCGCATGGCTAGCGGGTGGTACATAAAAATTGACGGGTTTGTAAAGATGCATGACGAACCCCTTGCAGGGGTATGTAGTGAGGTTGGGTGCTCCGCGGGACCGCGGGTCAGTGAGCCCGGGAATCAGTGAATCAGGGCAAGGAGGATCCCGACGGCCACAAACAGCACGCCGAACACCTTACTGAGGACCAGCTGTCCCCGGGGAGTCTGGGTGAAGCGCTGGAAAGACCTGGCTGCCGCGGCGAAGAAGAACCACATCACCAGGATGTCGATCGCGACGATGGTGGCGGTCAGCACGGCGTACTGCGTCCACAAGGGCTGTTCGGGCCGGATGAACTGGGGAGTGAAGGCGAGGAAGAAGACGATGGCCTTCGGGTTCAGCAGGTTCACCCAGAACCCGCGCCGAAAGATCGAGAAGGCGGGCTCGTTCCGGAGCGCCGCCGTCTGCTCCTCTTTGAGGCTCGGCTTGCTGAGGAACTGCCGGACGCCCAGGTAGATGAGGTAGGCGGCGCCCGCGTAGCGGATCACATTGAAGGCCACCGGCGAGCTCGCAACCAGCACGCCGACGCCGAGTGCCACGATCACCACGTGCACCACCAGTGCCGCCTGCTGCCCGAGGATTCCCCAGATGGACCGCCGGAAGCCGGCGTTCAACGAGTTGCTCATGGTGTTGATGGCTCCGGCGCCGGGGGTGAAGCTGATCAGGGCGCCGGCGCCGGCCAGGGCCAGCCAAAGGGAAAATTGCACCTGTCAATCCTACGCGGCAGAGGGCCGGCGACGGGGGGTCACCACAGGGTGGCTACGGGACCGTACGTCTGGATGGACAACGTAGGCCTACGCCCGGGCGATGACCTCGCCGTTGGGGATCAGGAACCAGCCGTCGTCGGTCGAGCCCCAGCGGTGCCAGCCGGCGGAGATCCGTGCCAGGTCCGCGGGATTGGCGAAGCCGTACTCCAGCGCCTGTTCGGCGAAGGCTGAGTGCAGTACACGCTCGCCCCAGACGCGGGCCTGCCAGCGGCGTTGCTGTCCGGTGGCGTACAGCCAGTTGCTGCTGGAGGGGGCCACGTCCGTGAACCCCGCCGACTGTGCCCAGCTGACCAGGCGCCGCCCGGCGTCGGGCTCTGCCCCGTTGCGGCGCGCGATGCGCTGGTACAGCTCCATCCACTCGTCCAGTTCAGGAATGGCGGGATACCAGCTCATGCCGTGGAAATCGGCGTCGCGCACGGCGACGATGCCGCCCGGTTTGGCCACGCGGCGCATTTCCCGGAGGGCCTCCACGGGGTCGGTGAGGTGCTGCAGTACCTGGTGGGCATGGACGACGTCGAACGTCTCGTCCTCGAACTCGAGGTCGTAGATGTTGCCGGCCACGAATTCCACGTTGGGCACCTGACGTTCGACGGCGAGCGCCTGGGCCTGCACGATGATGTCCGGTGAGCGGTCCAGGCCGGTGACCTTTCCGGGCGAGACGAGGGCCGCGAAATCACAGGTGATGGTGCCCGGTCCGCAGCCGACGTCGAGCAGGTCCGAGCCGGGGGTCAGGTGGGGCAGGACAAAGGCGGCGGAATTCTCGGCGGTCCTGGCGGCGTGGGCGCGGACCACCGATTCGTGGTGGCCGTGCGTGTAGACGTCTTCTTCGGGCTGCTGGGCACTCATAACCAAACGCTACCCCTCACGCCTCGGCGCGGAAGGATTTCGCCGGCCTAATCCGCCGAGGATTCTTCGCGCGCCGCCACAGTGGCTTCCACCATTGCGGTCATGAACCGCGAGACGGTTTCCAGATCCTCCTCCGAGAACTCCGCCATGGCACTGCCCATTCGACGCGAAAGGGGCGCGAAAATGGCGCCGCCCTCCTGGAAGGCCTTGGGTGTCATCTTCAGCTGCACCTGCCGCCGGTCGGAACTGTTGCGCTCGCGGACCACGTGGCCGGAGCTGTCCAGCCTGTCAATCAGCGCCGTGGTGGCGGGGGAGCTGAGGTGCAGCTCCTTGCGGAGGAGTCCCGGTGTCACCGGATTCCCCTTGGCCGTGTGGCGCATGATCACGGCCAGGGCATTCAGGTCCGTCCTGTGCATGTCCTTCCTGCCGCCGGCTGTGTCCACGTACCGGTTGGCCTCCAGGGTGAATTCCTGCAGGAGCCGGACGAGGGGGTGCGGGCCGCCATTCTGCCCAGGGGATGCCGGAGGGTGCGGCGTGTCCGCGGGCCCGCTTGCCGCCATGGCCGCCTCCTCATCCTTCTGGTGGGCAGTACCGCCGGGTGTGCCCGGCCGTACTGACGGATACTACTTCAGCCTGCCCTCCGTGCCTTCATGGCGATCGCTAAGAAAAACCTTGATGATCACTTATCTCTACCATGGAGATAGTCTACTCTGGAACTAATGCTCGTGTCCTATACGTCCGGAAGGCATCATGAAACACAAAACCGAAAGCAGGGAGCGCGTGCCGTTCTGGCTGCGCTGGCTGGCCCCCGTCATCCTGGTGCTCACGTGGCTGGTGCTCGCCGGCGTGGGCGGCCCCACCTTCGGCCGCCTGGAGGAAGTGTCCTCCAATGACCAGGCGTCCTTCCTTCCGGCAAGTGCGGAGGCCACTGCCGCCCAGGACTGGCAGGCCAAGTTCCGGGACTCGGACGAGGTGCCGGGCGTCATCGTCATCGAAAGCGATGCCCCGTTCACTCCCTCCCAGCTGGGTGAAGTGGCCGCGCTGCGGGCGGACCTGGAAGAGCTGAAGCTGGGCAGCGCGGTGATTGGGCCTATTCCGTCCGAGGACGGCAAAGCGGTCCAGTTCATTGCGCCCATCAGCGAGTCCGAGGTGGAAGTGCAGGAGGCCGTGAAGGAGCTCCGGGACGCGGTGGCTGAAGCTGCGCCCGAGGGCATGCGCACGTTCGTGACCGGGCCCGCCGGCCTCGCGGCCGACCTGGTGGCCGCTTTCGCCGGGATTGACGGCATCCTCCTGCTGGTGGCGCTGGCCGCAGTGTTCGTCATCCTGCTGGTGGTGTACCGCTCGCTGCTCCTGCCCTTCATGGTGCTCCTGACCTCGGTGTTCGCGCTGTGTGCCGCCATCCTGCTGGTCTTCGGCATGGCCAAGGCAGGCTGGATCCAGCTGAACGGCCAGAGCCAGGGGATCCTCTCCATCCTGGTGATCGGCGCGGCCACCGACTACGCCCTGCTCTACGTGGCACGCTTCCGTGAGGCACTGACCCACACCACCAACCGGACGTCCGCGGCGCTGACGGCCTGGCGGACCTCGTTTGAGCCCATCCTGGCGTCCGGCGCCACGGTCATCATCGCCCTGCTCTGCCTGCTCTTCTCGGACCTCAACTCCAACAAGGCGCTGGGGCCTGTGGCAGCGGCAGGCATCATCTGCTCGCTGTTCGCCGCACTCACGCTGCTGCCCGCCCTGATGGCGCTCCTGGGCCGTGCCGCTTTCTGGCCGTTCCGTCCCAAGCCCGCCCCCGCTGGCGAGCGCGAGCCCGAGCTGGTCACGGGGCTGGAAGGCCAGAAAGGGTTGTGGCGGGCCACCGGCGCACTGGTGCAGCGGCGTCCTCGGACCGTCTGGATCGCGTCCGTCCTGCTGCTGGCCGCAGCCTCCGCCGGCGTCCTCCAGCTCAAGGCCAACGGCGTCCCGCAGACGGACGTCATCCTCACCACCTCCAATGCGGTGGACGGCCAGGACGCGCTGGCCCGCCACTTCGACGCGGGCAGCGGCAGCCCCGCCGTCGTGGTTGCGGACGAAGGCAAGGCACAGGAAGTGCTGGACGCGGTGAAAGCGGCCGACGGCGTGGGGGAGGCCTACCTGCTGGCTGAAGGCAGCGTACCGATCACCGGCGCCCCCGGGGCTCCCAGCGAGCCCGACGTCCGCGAGGGCAAGGTGCTGATCAACGCCACGCTTAACTCCGCGGCCGACTCCCTCGAGGCCGAAGAAGCCGTCAAGGCCCTCCGAGTGGACGTCAAGGCGGTGGACCCCGGTGCCCTGGTGGGCGGCGTCACCGCCACCGCGCTGGACACCAACACCACAGCCCAGCGTGACCTGGTGATCATCATCCCGGTGGTCCTGGTGGTGATCCTCTTTATCCTGATGCTGCTGCTGAGGTCCGTGCTCGCGCCGGTCCTGCTGGTGCTCTCCGTGGTGCTCTCCTACGCCGCGGCCATGGGCGTGTCCGCGCTGGTGTTCAACAACATCCTGGGCTTCCCGGGTGCCGACGCCACCGTGCCGCTGTTCGGCTTCGTGTTCCTGGTTGCCCTGGGTGTGGATTACAACATCTTCCTGATGAGCCGGGTCCGGGAGGAGTCCCTGAAGCACGGCACCCGCCCCGGCATCCTCCGCGGCCTGGGCGTGACCGGCGGCGTGATCACCTCCGCCGGCGTGGTGCTCGCCGCCACGTTCGCGGCGCTGGGCGTCATTCCCATCATGTTCCTGGTGCAGCTGGCCTTCATTGTGGCGTTCGGCGTCCTGCTGGATACGGTGCTGGTGCGCTCGCTGTTGGTACCCGCGCTGGCTTACGACATCGGCCCCAAAATCTGGTGGCCCGGCAAGCTCTCCCGGCCGGGTGGCGACCCTGCTGCGCTGCGTGACCGCGAACCCGGCGTCGAGCCGGAGGTGGAAGAAGTAGCCAGCCGCTGAGCTGCAATTCTGCTGGCGCCACCGGTCCACGGTGGCGCCAGCAGCCTTTTCGAGGGGCGGGGGGCTGCACTTGGCGCCCTGTCGGCTGGCTGTGCTGCTCGATAGACTGCCAGTGCGCGTGCATGGACGCGAAACTCAAAGGAGAGATGCCCCATGACTGAAATTCCCGCAGAGCGGTCGCGTAAAGGCAGCACGGAGCCGGGGCTGGAAGGTGAAGGCGGCCAGTACGGGGAGGGCGACGCCGAGAACCCCGCCGAGGACTTCCGGAACGAGGATGCCGTCCGTGATGGCCTGACTGACGGGCAGGTCATGTCCACCAATGACGAGCGCGGCCCGCTGCACGGCGATCCGGACGCGGAGCGGTAACCGCTCCCGGCAGCGCCAGGGTCAGCCGGCCAGCCCGAGCTGGGCGGCGAAGGCCGCCGTGTCGTAATACTCGCGGCAGGACTTGATGAGCCCGGTGTCGGATAGTTCGCAAACGGCAGCGAAGGGCGCCTCGTAGGACTTGCCGGTCGGCGGCACTTCTCCCGCAGCCGTTTGCATCGGCCCGGTGAAGGTGCCTTTGGTTGCGCCTTCCAGGACCACCACGTTGCCTTGCTCTGTTACCGACCGCACCTCGAACACCATGTCAGGGAAGGCGGTGAAGAGTGTCTCCGCCATCGCCTTCAGAGCCGGCCGGCCATGAAGGGCGTCCGGGAGATCTGGTGTCATGTACGTCGCGTCCTCTGTGAACATTGCGGCCCAGCCGCCAGGATCACGGCTTCCCACGGTGCTGATGAAGGTCCGCGCAAGTCCCTGGCCATAACCGGCGAATTCATCCATGGCAGCCATGATGCGGGCATTGACGGCTCCCGTCGATAACAGGATTCTGTTATTGGGGCTTCTGGCGGATTGAGGCAGGAAGATGGACCAGCGGGCGGCGGGCAGGGTAAGGCGCGACCTGGGCGAACTGGTTGATGCCGCCCTCCACGCCGCGGCCTTCTGCGCCGCTGCCGGACCGCTCGTTGCGCAGGCGGTGCCCTCGGCGGCAGGCGCAGCGGCGACGCCCACCTGGTACTCCCTGGACCCCCGCTCGCTGCTGATCAACGGCGTGTACGGGCCCGACTGCACGCTGGACGGTGCCGCCCAGATGCGCTGGGAATATCTCGACGACGATGTGAACAAGTCGGTTGAGGTTGCACGGAACCCGGCCGGCGTCCAGACCCTCGCCGACGTTACCGGCGGGAACCCCTGGCGCAGTGCGATCTACCGCGACTACATGCGGGACCACGATCTTGAGCAGGAGATGGTGGTGGCCCTGCGGGACGATGCTGGCCGGGTCTGGGCGACGGTGCGTCTTAACAGGCCGGCCGCCATGCCTGCCTTTGACGAGTCAGACCGGCAGTTCATGCGTTCGGTTGCGCCATTGCTGGCAGAGGGGGTCAGGCGGGGCCTGCTCGCCGGTCCCACCTCCGCCGCGCCCAGCCCCGGCTCGCCCGGGCTGGTGATCGTTGACCCGGCAGGCCTTCCGATTGCCGTGAGCGCAACTGCGCGGGAATGGCTGGCACTGTTTCCTGACGGTCCCTCGTCCGCGGGCGGCCTGCCGCTGCCCATTCACGCCGTCTCGTTCGCGACGCGGGCCGGGGGCAGCACGGCGGGGCCGCTCCATCTCCGGCTGGCCAACGGGCGATGGGCTGCCTTGTACGGCGTCGAGGCGGAGCTGGCGCAGCCCGGTTCTGCAGGTGTCATCATCGGACCGGCTGATCATGCGCACCTGGCCCCTTTGACCGCTGCGATTTTCGGACTGACCCCGCGTGAGCTGCAGGTCGCGGAGCTTGTTGTGCGAGGGCATGCCACCCAGCGGATGGCCCACTTGCTGGGCATTTCGCCCTACACCGCACAGGAACACCTGCGGCACATCTTCGGCAAGGTGGGTGTCGCGAGCCGCGGGGAACTCGTTGCTGCCCTTTTCCTTGAGTAAGCAAAGTTGAGCGTAGTCGACTCAACTCTGCTTGACATCATCGGAGCCCTGAGTAAGGTTGAGTGCAGAACGCTCAATTAGCGGGCGCCAGCAAGTTTCCAAGGAAAGAAGGAAGCAACACAATGTCACGTGCAGTAGGTATCGACCTCGGAACCACCAACTCCGTCGTCTCCGTTCTCGAAGGTGGCGAGCCCACCGTTATTGCCAACGCCGAGGGTGGCCGCACCACGCCGTCCGTGGTTGCATTCTCCAAGTCCGGCGAAGTCCTGGTTGGCGAAATCGCAAAGCGCCAGGCGGTCAACAACATCGAACGCACCATCTCGTCGGTCAAGCGCCACATGGGCACCGACTGGACCAAGGCGATCGATGAGAAGAAGTACACGCCGCAGGAAATCTCCGCGCGTATCCTCATGAAGCTGAAGAACGACGCCGAGTCCTACCTGGGCGAAAAGGTCACCGACGCTGTGATCACCGTTCCCGCCTACTTCAACGACGCCGAGCGCCAGGCCACCAAGGAAGCCGGCGAAATCGCCGGCCTCAACGTCCTGCGCATCGTCAACGAGCCCACCGCCGCGGCCCTCGCCTACGGCCTGGACAAGGGCAAGGAAGACGAACTCATCCTGGTCTTCGACCTCGGTGGCGGTACGTTTGACGTCTCCCTGCTGGAAGTCGGCAAGGACGAAGACAACTTCTCCACCATCCAGGTCCGCGCCACCGCCGGCGACAACCGCCTCGGCGGCGACGACTGGGACCAGCGCGTGGTTGACTACCTGCTGAACCAGCTCAAGGTCAAGGGCATCGACCTCTCCAAGGACAAGATCGCCCTGCAGCGCCTCCGCGAAGCTGCCGAGCAGGCCAAGAAGGAACTGTCCTCCTCCACCAGCACCAACGTCTCCCTCCAGTACCTGTCCGTCACCCCCGACGGCCCGGTCCACCTGGATGAGCAGCTGACCCGCGCCAAGTTCCAGGACCTCACCAAGGACCTGCTGGAGCGCACCAAGAAGCCGTTCCACGACGTCATCAAGGAAGCCGGCATAAAGCTGACCGACATCAACCACATCGTGCTGGTCGGTGGCTCCACCCGTATGCCGGCTGTCTACGAACTGGTCAAGGAACTGGCGGGCGGCAAGGAACCGAACAAGGGTGTCAACCCGGACGAGGTCGTGGCCGTTGGTGCAGCCCTGCAGGCCGGTGTGCTGAAGGGTGAGCGCAAGGACGTCCTCCTGATCGACGTCACCCCGCTGTCCCTCGGCATCGAAACCAAGGGTGGCGTGATGACGCACCTGATCGAGCGCAACACCGCCATCCCCACCAAGCGGTCCGAGACCTTCACCACGGCAGACGACAACCAGCCGTCCGTGGCCATCCAGGTCTTCCAGGGCGAGCGTGAGTTCACCCGCGACAACAAGCCGCTGGGCACCTTCGAACTGACCGGCATCGCCCCAGCACCGCGCGGCATCCCGCAGATCGAGGTCACCTTCGACATCGACGCGAACGGCATCGTCCACGTCTCCGCGAAGGACAAGGGCACCGGCAAGGAACAGTCCATGACCATCACCGGCGGCACCGCGCTCTCCAAGGAAGACATCGACCGCATGGTCCGTGACGCCGAGGAGCACGCAGCCGAGGACAAGGCCCGCCGCGAGGCCACCGACACCCGCAACACGGCCGAGCAGCTCGCCTACTCCGTGGACAAGCTCATCGCCGACAACGCGGACAAGCTCCCGGAAGAGGTCAAGACCGAGGTCCAGACCGACGTCGACGACCTCAAGAAGGCCCTCGAAGGCACCGACGATGCCGCTGTGAAGGCTGCGTTCGAGAAGCTGCAGGCTTCCCAGACCAAGCTCGGCGAGGCCATCTACTCCCAGGCCGGTTCGCCCAACGGCGCCACCGGTGCCGCAGGAGCAGCAGGTCCGGAAGGGTCCAAGGCCGACGAGGACATCGTCGACGCCGAGATCATCGACGAAGACGAAGCGAAGAAGTAAACCATGCCGCACCACGGTAACGAGGAAGAGCACAACTCATCCGCGGGCCAGCAGGGCGGCGCCTCCGAACCGGTCATCCGGGACAACCGCAAGGTTGACCCGGTGACCGGCCAGGCACGGCACCCCGAGGGCAGCCAGTCCGCCCCCGAAGCCGGCGCCCAGGATTCCGACGGCGACGCACTGGCCCAGGCGGAGGAAATCCTCAACGGCATTGAGGTGCCCGCCGAGGAATCCGTGGCCCAGGGGGTTTCGGCAGGCTCAGCCGGCAACGCGGAGGCGGTCGAACTGAAGAACGACCTCCTCCGCCTGCAGGCCGAGTATGTCAACTACCGCAAGCGCGTGGAACGCGACCGCGCCGTGGCAGGGGAGATGGCCGTCATCGGCGTCCTGAACTCCCTGCTTCCGGTCCTGGACGACGTCGACGCCGCGCGGCAGCACGGAGACCTGACCGACGGTCCCTTCGCCGCGATCGCCACGAAGCTGGAGAACGCGCTGAAGACCTACGGCCTGGTCCGCATCGACGAAACCGGCGTGGAGTTCGACCCCACCATCCACGAGGCCCTGATCCAGCAGCCCGGCGAGGACATCGAGGTTGACACCGTCAGCCAGGTGCTCCGGTCTGGCTACAAGTCAGGAGAACGCGTCCTCCGCGCAGCCCAGGTCATCGTCGCGGTCCCGGCGTAGTCGGGGTACTTCCGGCGCTACGCCGGGACCGCGCCGAACGGATAAGGGGCCCTCGGCCAGATCCTTACGTGCCACTCCCGGGCCCCCTCATCCGTCCGTCGCTCAGCGTTCGTCTCGCCTAAGGTGGGAGCAAGCGAAGCGCAGCTGGATAGGGGGCCGCGGCGTGGCGGGCACCGCGGAGCGGGCACGGCCCCCTATCCAGCGGAGCGTTGCCCGGCCGCGCACGTAGGTTTGAACAAGAAAGGAAACGCCATTGGCTAGCCAGGATTGGGTGGACAAGGACTTTTATAAGATCCTTGGTGTTGCCAAGGACGCTTCCGACGCCGATATCAAGAAGGCTTACCGGAAGCTGGCCCGAGAGCACCACCCTGATACCAACTCGGGGAACACCGCTTCCGAGAAGAAGTTCAAGGACATCTCCGAGGCGTACTCGGTGCTGTCCGATCCCGAGGAACGCCAGCAGTATGACGCCATCCGTGCCATGGGTGGCGGTGCCCGGTTTGCTCCGGGCAGCGCCGGCGCGGGCAACGGCGGGTTTGAGGACCTGTTCGGCGGCCTCTTCACCGGCAACACGGGACGGCATGCGGGCGGGTTCAACCCCTCCGCCGGCGGGATTCCGCCCGAGTTCGCCGACCTTTTTGGTGGCGGCTTCGGCCAGACCGGCTTCCAGCGGACCCCGCAGAAGGGCGCGGACCGTACCGCCTCCACCAGCATTTCCTTCGCCGGTTCCATCCGCGGCACCACCATCGGCCTGCGGGAACCCGGCGGTGAAGTGATCGACGTCCGGGTTCCGGCCGGTATCAAGGACGGCCAGAAGGTGCGCGTGCGCGGCAAGGGCCAGCCCGGTGCCGCCGGCAACGGCGACCTGGTGGTGTCCGTCTCGGTCCAGCCGCACCCGTTTTACACGCGCGACGGCGACAACCTGCGGATCCACGTCCCCGTCACCTTCCCGGAAGCTGCGCTTGGCGCCGACATCGAGGTGCCCACCATCGACGGCGACAAGGTGCGGGTCCGTGTTCCGGCCGGGACGCCGTCGGGCCGTACCCTGCGGGTGAAGGGCAAAGGCGTGAAGACCTCGAAGGTGACCGGCGACCTGCTGGTGACCATCGACGTCGCGGTACCGAAGAACCTGAATAAGGAAGCCGAAGCCGCGGTCAAGGCCTTTGCCGACGCCACAGCCGGTGCGGACGTCCGCGAGGGCCTGGCCGCCAAGGCCCGGCTCTAGCAGCGGAGGTGTTCGGTGGACATCAATGCGGACCAGCCCATCTTCGTGATTTCGGTGGCGGCCGAGCTGGCGGATATGCACCCGCAGACCCTGCGGCAGTACGACCGGCTGGGCATCGTCAAGCCCAGCCGCGCGCCGGGGAAGTCCCGCCGGTACTCGCAGCGGGACGTCAACATGCTGCGGGAGGTGCAGCGGCTGTCCCAGGAAGGCGTTTCGCTGGAGGGGATCAAGCGCATCCTGGAGCTCGAAAACCAGGTAGCCGCCCTGCAACGGCGCGTCTCTGAACTGACTGAGGAACTGGGCCGCCGGCCGCAGCCGTTCGACTCCCGCATTTTCGCCGCCGGCGCCGCCGGGGACGTGGTGACCCTGGCACGCGGCCAGCGCCCCAGGCCCAGGTCGCAGGCCGTGGTGCTGTGGCGGCCGCGGGCCATCGGACAGTAGATAAGTACTAGGCTGCAGACCCGGGCCGAAATTCGAGTACCCACTACTCGTGCCCCGTCCGCCCCCGGAAACTTCAATAGAACCACCGCTGGATCAGCAGTGGTTCCTAAGTTTCTGGGGGTTTTTGATGTGTGGTTCTCAGCTTAAGGCCCGGCCGTGAGCCCGGGGATGGAGTCGGTGGCCGCGTTCAGCGGCTCGGTTCCCGGCCAGGTCCTGCTGGCCGTCGGGCAGACCATCGTGGTGGTATGCGTGTGCTTCGACATGGTGCGCGCCCTGTCGGTTCCGCGGTCGCACCGGCGGTACGTCGCCAGCACCGTGTTCCGGACCCTGGCCGTCCCGTCCATCATCGCCAACGGCCTCACCGTGCTGATCGCCCTGGTGGTGGCGTCCTGGGTGGACGTGGTCATGGGCATGTTCGTGCTGGTGGCCATCATCTTCCGGCTGCACCATGACAAGGACGAGGACAACTGGTGGAAGGGCAAGGGCAAGAAGCTGGCCCGCTGGGCCCGCCGGCAGTTGGCCGGCCGCACCTCCACCGCCCCGGCCATGGGGTAGCGGCATCACCCAAAAGCCCGGGAGCCCCGCACACCGGGTGGCATGCGGGGCTCCCGTCTCCAACGCTTCCTAGCCGTTGATGACCTGGGGAACGCCGAGGTGCTTGAGGCCTTCGACGCCGAATTCGAGGCCGTAGCCGGACTGCTTGGCGCCGCCGAAGGGGATGCGGGGGTCCACCGCGCCATGCCGGTTGATCCACACGGTGCCGGCCTGGATCCGGGTGGCCACCTCGCGGGCAGCATTGAGGTCTGAGGACCAGACCGAGGCGCCGAGGCCCACGTCGAGGGCGTTGGCCTTTTCCACTGCTTCATCAATGGTGCTGTAGCGGATGATCGGAAGGGCGGGGCCGAACTGTTCCTCGGCCACGAGCGGGTTGTCGTTGTCGATGTCCGCCACCAGGGTGGTGGGGTAGAAGTAGCCGGGCTGGTTGGGGTCCGGGTTGCCGCCCAGGAGGACGCGTGCTCCGGAAGCCTTGGCTGCCTCCACAAGGTTCGCGACGACGTCGTACTGTGCCTTGTTCTGCAGCGGGCCCAGGACGTTGTTCTCGTCCAGCCCGTTGCCCATGGGCATGGCCTTGGCCACGCTGGTGAGTTCCCCGCAGACGGCGTCGTAGATGTCGTCGTGGACGTAGAGGCGCTTGAGGGCGGCGCAGGTCTGCCCGGTGTTCAGGAACGCGCCCCAGAAGATGTCCTCGGCGATGGCCTTGGGATCGGCGTCGGGCAGGACGATGCCGGCGTCGTTGCCGCCGAGTTCCAGGGTGAGGCGCTTGACCGTGTCCGCGGAGGATTTAATGATGGCGCGGCCGGCGGCGGTGGAACCGGTGAACATGATTTTGCCGATGGCGGGGTGGTCGGTCAGCCGGGCGCCGACTTCGCGGCCGCAGGAGACCACGGAGAGGATTCCTTCGGGGAGTTCCTCGTTGAGGACTTTGACCAGGGCCAGGACGGAGAGCGGGGTGTTGCCGGACGGTTTGACGACGACGGTGTTGCCCATGCGCAGGGCGGGGGCGATCTGCCAGATGGCGATCATCATGGGCCAGTTCCAGGGGCCGATGGCCGCGACGACGCCGATGGGCTTGTAGTGCAGTTCGGCGCGGGTCTCGCCGTCGTCCACGATGGTTTCCGGTTCCAGCGGCAGGCCGGCGGTGGCGCGGAGCCAGGCCACGCAGGCGCCCACTTCGAAGCGTGCGTTGGGCCCGTTGAGGGGTTTGCCCTGCTCGCGGGAGAGCAGCTGGGCGAGTTCCTCGGCGGAGCGTTCGACGGCGTCGGCTGCTTTCAGGAGCGCGGCGGACCTTGCCTCGTGGCCCAGCGCCGCCCATGCTGGCTGCGTCTCGACGGCGGTGGCGACGGCCTGCTCCAGGAACTCGAGGTCATGGATGGGGGCCTCGCCCACGGCTTCGCCCGTGGCGGGGTTCAGGATGGTCCGGCTGGGACCGGACGTGGGCGTGATGGACGCCAGGAGCGCATCGTAGGTTTCCAAGGGATACTCCACTTCGAGTAGGCAAGGACGCCAGCCGGGCGGCGTAGCGGGCTACCCCCAGTGTGGGTTACCGGCCCGGCTCCGCTCTTGTCTTTTCGCGCAGAACCCTTGGCTTGGGAGGAACGGGTTGCGTTTGTTGGCTCTTCTTCAACGTCCGTTTGGTGTGAGGAGGCGCTCCACGCTTGGCCAGCCAGAAGTGCCAGGTTGGACTTTAGGAGTTTCTTGAGGGCATGTCAGAAAAGCCGAACTGCGTCAGAATCTGACACCTTTCAGCTACTGTCTGACGTCAGGTTGGGGTGTGCTTCAACCTGCACGCTGTAACAAGGGGTCTACTTGCAGTTGCTGCAATCGCATTCAGGTGAATTGCAGCTACGTGAGCGGCAGCGCCTATGATGCCCGCGTCGTTCCTTAGTTTGGCCGGCACAATCGGCCCTCGTGGTGCTGCTGACGATGCGCGAGACTGCGTTCCGGCCGCTCCTCGGTTCGGTCCCGGTGGTGTCAACGCGCAGCGAAGCCGCGGCATTGGTGGAGGGACAGGACGCTGATGAGCGTATTGACACTGTAACCATGCTGCTCACCCCAGCCACCCCCTCCCAGGAGCGGGTGGACGCTCACTGGTTCTCTTCCCAGTCCTTGCCTTAGCCGAACAGGGCTGAGGCTTCGTCGTAGCGCTTCTGCGGCACGGTCTTCAGCTGGCCCAGGGCGTCCTGGAAGCCTACGTGCTCGATGTCCGTTCCCTTCAGGGCCACCATCGTGCCCCAGAAGCCTTCCACCACTGAGTCGATGGCGGCCATGCCGAGGCGGGTGGCCAGGACCCGGTCGAAGGCGGAGGGGACGCCGCCGCGCTGGATGTGGCCGAGGATGGTGGCGCGGGTTTCGATGCCGGTCAGGGCTTCAAGCTCGGGGGCCAGCTGGTCGGCGATGCCGCCCAGGCGGGGACGGCCGAACGTGTCCAGGCCACGTTCGGAGTGCGGGGTTTCCATGTGCTCCGGAACAAACCCTTCGGCCACCACCACCAGCGGCGCACGGCCGCGGGCGTGGGCTTCCTTCACCCACTGGGTAATCTGCTCGATGCTGACCTTCTGCTCCGGGATGAGGATGGCGTGCGCACCGGCGGCCATGCCGGCATGCAGCGCGATCCAGCCCACGTGCCGGCCCATCACCTCGGCGATCATGCAGCGGTGGTGGGATTCGCCGGTGGTGCGGAGCCGGTCGATGGCTTCGGTGGCGATTTGTACGGCGGTGTCGAAACCGAAGGTGTAGTCGGTGGCGTCAAGGTCGTTGTCCACCGTCTTGGGGACGCCGACGATCTTCAGCCCGGCGTCGGTGAGGCGCTTGGCGGCGGCCAGGGTTCCCTCACCGCCGATGGCGATGATGGCATCGATGCCCAGGCGGTCCATGTGGGCCTTGATGACCTCGGGGCCGCCCCCGTTCTCGAACGGGTTGGTACGGGAGGTGCCGAGGACGGTGCCGCCCTGCTTGGCGATGCCACGGACCATGGTGCGGGGGATGTCAATGATGTCGCCCTCCACCACGCCGCGCCAGCCGTCGAGGAATCCGACG
>NZ_JBNHFD010000090.1:0-17123 GCF_059089865.1 Arthrobacter sp. Y3221157 | reverse complement strand
CCGATGCATGCTTTCTGGTTGAAACCAACTATCCCCAACCAACCAACCACCCGAAACGCTGTTTTCTGACAGTTTTAACTACCCTTAAGAACAGGGCGGGTAAGCGGACACATCAGCTTTCCAGTCGGCGCCTGCATGCTGCTGCTTGGCAGTGCACGGCTACCGCTTCCGTCCGGGCAGCGGGTGGCGGGGAGGTGAAAGATTCTGATAAGAGGGAAAAGCTCCGAATGTGCTGGTATGACTGGTTAGTATTGAAGCGAAACGTAACCCATTCCGGAGCGCAGACTTTTGGCCTCGCCATCCTCATTCCAGTCACAGATCTACCGGTCCTTGCCGGAAATTGAGAGGGCCGATGCGATTGTCGAAAGAATCTCCAAGGCCATCGGCCTAGGGCTTCTTAAGGTCGGTGAGCGCTTGCCCTCCGAAGCGTCGCTCTCGGAAATGTTCGGCGTGGGAGGCGCGACCCTTCGGGAAGCGCTGTCTGAGCTGAGGGAACAGGGCGTTGTCGAGACGCGCCGCGGCCGGAGCGGCGGAACGTTCATCGTCAGCCAGCCTCCTACCCAGACCGACACCATTCGCGAGTGGTTTCTCTCGACATCAATTTCAGAAATACGTGACATCGGAGACGAACACTCCGCTATAGCCGCAGCGACGGTACGTCTGGCCTGTGAGCGCGCGGAAGCTCACGACTTCGACCGTCTGCAGGAACTCGGCCGGGCGCTGGTTCTGGCAACGACGCCAGAAGTGCGCGCACCTGCTGACAGCCGTTTTCACATCGAATTGGCTGTATCCGCGCAGTCCCCCAGACTTGCCAATGCCGAAATCCGGCTGCAGCAAGAAACGGTCCAACAACTGTGGACACCCCTCGCCGCATCGCTTGACCCCGAGGCGGCAGCTGCTGAGCATCTGGAGTTGGTCCGTGCAATAGCCCAAGATCAACCTGAGAGGGCTCAGAGGCTGGTTCTTGCACACATCAAGCGAAACATCTTCCATCTGATCGACACGAAACTTACCCTTAGTTACGCCGCGTCCACGGAGAGCGCGAAAGCCTCCTCGTTGTAGCATTTGACCCATTACGCTCATCCCTAAAGACTTGGATTGGTCTTGGCAGGAGCCAGGATTCATCCGGGAAGGATTGGACTCGACACTTGAGCCAATCAGGTCGAATAACCTCATCTAGCCGCAACACCCGTGTGGGGACGTGGAATCAATTCAGGATGCACAATGATCACCGACAATGACGTCGTACCTGCTGCCGACGCCCTCACTGCCTGGATTGGCGGCGTCTCCACTGAGATCGGAGAACTTTCCGTCAAGGTTGCCTCGCTGCTTGAAGAGAACCTCGCCGGCAGGTCCAAGGTCAGCAAAGCTGCACTGGTCGGACTGGATGACCTTGCACGTGAATTCCTGGGGAAAAACTCTTTTGCCGTCGGAGCAGGAACCTTTTTCGCTGGCGACTTTGCTGAGGAGGGCGGCCGGGCTTTGGAGTGGTGGTTCCGGAAGAATGACGGCTCCATGGAAAGACTGGACGCCGACCGGACCCCTGGCAGTAACCGGTACTACGACTATGAAAAGTTGCCGTTTTTCTCCATCGCCGCTTCCACGGGTGAGCAGACGGTCTGGGGGCCGTACATAGACTATCTGGGCTTCGAGGAATACATTCTGACCTTCACGGCACCGGTCTCCGTTCAGGGAAAGTTCATAGGTGTTGCCGGTTGCGACATACGGATCAAAGACCTGGAGCCACTCATCATGCCCACTTTGCGGGCGATCCCGGCGGATGCCGCCCTCATCAATTCCAGTAATCGCGTCATTCTCGGCAACTCGGGAACGTACCTCGTGGGTGAGCGGATCAAACACGGAGCCCACGGCGAGCATCGAGTGCCCCTGAACATTCCCCACTTAGGGCTTTCACTGGTCTACGTTTCTTAGCCGGCATGCTAGCCGTAGGCCGGGGCGTATTCAAGAGCACCGGCAAAACAATTAGTTGTCGTTTAACCTGTTGGACTGCATCTATTTGCCTGTAACCTCGATAGTGATGTGTCTCACAGAACAATCCGGGCAGGTCGAGCCCGGCACCGTAACCGCAGCGCTGATTGTCGCCTTCCCTGGCGGCACATGACGCTTACTTTCGTTCACAGTCGACGGAATCCCCTACTCCCGTCCCCTGCCTTCCGCCGGACCCCCTCGCGCGACAACCCGCAACCTACGGTGCTGTACTGAATCGAGGGAGGCCGGCGCCAGTTGGGCCCGATGCAACTGCCGGGCATGATGTCGCCGGACCTGGATCCGAACTGAAAAGCGGCGTCCATCCGCTGCGTCCCGTCAGACGGTCAAGAGCACAGTAGTCAAAAAAATCATCAATCAAACGACTCTAAGTTGGTCAAAGGAGATTCTTATGAGTGAAAATCGTTTGGATGGAGCCGATCACCTGGAAAGGTCGATTGACTGGAAGCAGGGCCTGGCCATTGCGCTAGGTGTACCACTGCTGATTCTGCCCTCATTGGGCTACCTTCCTATGTACTTGTCAGCGGCGGCGATCCTTATCTGGGGACTGTCGGTCGTTCAAGGGTTCTTCCAGAATGCCGCCTACGCGGAGATGGCCACGGCGTTTCCCAAGGCCTCGGGCCTTCCCGGTTTCGCGCAGCATGTATTCCGCACCGAGAACTACCGGGGCAAGTACGACAAGAGCAAGCTGCTTGGCGGCTTCAGCGCCTGGAGCTACTGGTTCGCTTGGACGCCGGTACTGGCAATCTTTTCCATCCTGGTGGGCAGCTACCTTCATGGGCTTTTCCCTGCACTGGGAGAGATATTTACCGAGAACCAGCTCGCCTTGATAACAGGGCTGGTGGTCTTTACCGGGTTGTTCGTGGTGAACTGGTTTGGCCTCAAGGACGGCGCCACTCTGGGATACATTTTGGGGGCTTTCTCCCTCATCCCCCTGATCGTCCTGACTGTTGCACCCTTTGCTACCGGGCATGTCGACTTGGTCAACATCACGGGCAGCTGGCTTCCGCAGGACTGGGCTTGGGATATGCACCACATCCTGATCCTCCTGGGCATTTTTGCCATCGCACAATGGAGCGCCTGCGCCTGGGAAACTGCAGCGATCTACGGTCCTGAATACAAAAATCCAGCGAAGGATGTCTCAAGAGCACTTTTCGCCTGCGGCACCATCTGCTTTTTCTCGTTCGTGCTGGTGCAGGCCGCAGTAATCGGTGTACTCGGCGTCGAAGGCGTCCTCGACCAACCTGTTTCGCCCCTGGTTCCGGTGGCACAGGCTGTCTTCGGCCAGGCTGGCTCCATGATCACCATCATCATGTTGGTTGCGGCGATGGTGCTCATCATACAAACCGCTTACCTCGGCTCTTCCCGTGCCATGCATTCCATGGCAATGGAAGGCAACCTCCCCAAATCCCTGGGCAAAACCAACCGCTACGGCACGCCATTTGTCGCCATGCTGATTATCGCTGCCTTCAACTTGGTCCTCATCCTGATGGGCAGCCCGGCAGCGATCGTTGCCGCATCCGCCATCGGATACACCTGCGCAAATGGCATCAGCTTGTTCGCCTACGTACGGGCCAAGAAGCACCCCGCCTTTGCCACCTTGGAACGGCCTTTCAAAGCTCCCAAAGGGTGGAAGAACGTGGCCGTGCTTTTCGGCCTGTTCAATCTGCCCCTGTGCCTGATTGGCGTGGTCTACCTTAACAGCCTGGAGATCGGATGGACGCCGACGTGGGTTGGCTTCATCGTGCTGGCATCGTACATACCCATCTGGTTGTACACCCAGCGCCGATCTGGGACGCCTATCAGCTCGTTACCCTATACACCTGCCTCTGAACGCGGTGCGGAAGATCTGGACATGCTTCGATCCTGAGGGTTTAGGACCGCTCCTACACGGACCCAGAAACACATTCGCAGGCACGATCACACGTCTCCTGAAACTGCCGGCTCGCCCTGGAGTCCGCGGTTGGGCTGATACTGCCGTCGGTTGAAGCAACGGTCCTCCGATGCAGGAGCTGATGCCAGGGGCTGACTCGCACAAATGAACGGCATCGAGAGGATGGAAGGCAGGCCGGTCAATCCGGCCTGCCTTCCTGTCTTTGATCCCCGTGGTGGCCTGCCTTGGCCGGGCGCAGACCAACGCGCGAAGAAGGCAAATGAACCGACTTATTAAACTTTTTTCCAAAAGAGTCTGGACTATATGTATTAGCTAGGCGTAGCTTTACTAGTGGGACGCACGCAGTGACTCGCATCACACAATCAAAAGAGTTCAGCGCGGAACCCGGTTCGGATCCTCAAGCAAAGAGGGGAAGCCGGCGGGTTTGCGACGATCCCTTTCCCCCACGTCAACAAAGGGCATTCCAACTCTTTCGTAAACCTGTCCCGTATGCGACAGAGAACAATTCCCAACGGTATTCATAGGAGAAACCATGGAAATCCAACTCACAGGAACACTCAGCAAGGCTGGCTCCATCCACAAGGTGGAAGGTGGCTACATTGGCTTGCCGTCGATGAACGAGCCCGGGACCGTAGCGGCGATCGGTGATTCGCTCCACAACCCCGAGGGTTCGGTCATGAGCGCTGGCTTTTTCGAGCTGAAGGCTTCGGAGCCTTTGGTGTACACGTACACGTACGACGAGATGAAGGTTGTCGTCCAGGGTGAGTTCATCCTGACCGACCAGTCCACCGGTGAAGTAACGCACGCCAAGGAGCGCGATGTGCTGTTCTTCCCGAAGGGCACCACCGTGAAGTTTGAGACCCCTGAATATGGTCTGGGCTTCTTCACCGGCCACCGTTCGTTCGCCCCGTAAGGACTGATCGTGCGTTCCGTGCCCATGCCGTCGACAGCTGGTATCGGCCTGGAACCGGGTTTCCGCGGTGTCATCTGTGTCTCCTTTGGGGCATCAGATGACACCGCGGGATACGACACCGGCGGCCAGCCCCGGTACGACCTTCATTTTGAATCTGCAACAACCGAAACCCTTTCCGAGCTACGCTCAGCACTTGCACACTCACACGTCGGTGTGCGCCTGGTCGTCGCCGGTCCGCCCGCAGACACCCGTGCTGCTGCAGCCGCCGCAGCGGAGTGTGGACTGCTGGAAGCGGAGGTAACCCTTTTGGCTCACCAGGTGGGTCCCCGGGTTATTTACTGTCCGCATTGCCGCGCTACAACTACCACCACCCGAAAAGCCGGCTCGGAGGTGCGGTGCGGGGGATGCACCACCAGCTTGGCGATCACTGACCACTTCTCGCGCCGGCTTGGCGCGTACCTCGGGTATTCAGCCCATGCCGAGGAGGCAGCATGAGTATCACGGCACTCCCGATCAGTACCCATCCGGCCGTGGAGGGAGGTCTCCAGCTGGAGGTGACGAAGGTCGTTCCCCAGACCAACTCCATTGTCAGCATCACTCTCGCGGACCCCTCCGGAGGGATCCTTCCTTCCTATGTCCCCGGCAGCCACCTCGTGGTTCAGTACGGCGATGAGGGCGTAAACGCTTATTCCCTCACGGGTTCCGGCAACGCCCCAACCGAATACACGATCTCGGTACTCCGAGTGGAGGACGGAGCCGGCGGTTCTGTAGCCATGCACCGACTCGAGGTGGGGGACCGGCTATTCGTTTCGCGTCCCCGAAGTGCTTTTGCGCCCGTGTCCACAGCCACACACAATCTCCTGATTGCTGCGGGAATTGGCATCACCCCTATTCTTTCGCACGCGCAGGCGGCGGCCGATCGCGGCACGACGTCATCCCTGATCTACGTCTACCGTCCGGGTGCCGGAGCCCATGTGGAGGAAGCGAGGGAATTACTGGGGGAGGCCCTGACTGAATGCGCCGACCGCAAGACATTCCAGCATGTCCTCAGCAACGCACTGGCAACCCAGAGCCTGGGAACCCACCTTTACGTCTGTGGGCCGCTTGCTTTCATGGACTCAGTCCTGGACCAGGCTCGCGAACTGGGCTGGTCATCTGCCCGGTTGCATTCCGAGGCCTTTGGCTCGGCCGAACTGGACGCGGGACAACCCTTCACAGTGAACCTGGCCCGCAGCGGCGTTCGCTTGGAAGTCCCGGCAGGCGTTTCGCTGCTGGAGACACTAGAAAACGCCGGCAAGCGAATTCCGAACATGTGCCGTAAAGGTATCTGCGGAGAATGCGTTCTGCCGGTTCTCCAAGGAACTCCCCAGCATCGGGACCTTTACCTGTCCGACGAGGAAAAGGCTGCGAACACCACAATGATGTGCTGCGTTTCGCGTAGCAACGACCCAGAATTGGAGTTGGACCTGTGAGTATCACTACCGAGCGGAATCCTGACGCCGCTGTACTGCCGGAAAGGATCCGGCGCTTTCCATTCCCTTTTGCCGCCAACCAGTACCGCTACAGCGCCAACGTGGAACCAGCGCAAAAGAACGTCACAACAGAAGCAGGGTCCTGGGGCACCGGGCTTATAGATATCGATGAAAACTACCACGAGGAAATCGCTCAACGGGAGCAGATCCTGACCCGTGACCCCTCACGCATGAAGGTGCTGCCTCACATGCGCTCAGCCGCGTGGGACACCCTGGCCACCCTGCTGCCCGCCATGGCTGCTGATTACCCCGATCTCATGTCCTTCCATCGCGAAGGTAACCACTGCCGCTGGCACAACAGCCTCCAAAACCTCGACGTGGAATTCACGGTCGGCGAAGACGACTCCTTGCCCGGAGGCCCGCTGAGGTTCCTGGGCACACAGATCCAGGACGACATCGTGTTGCTTGACGTCCGCGACAACACCATGTGGCTCGACGCTGGCCTGGTCACGTTTGCCGCTGACTGGTCCTTTAACTTTGACGTCGGCATGAACTTCCTCGAAATCCACGGCCCTGTCCCACGGGTCAAGGAAGAAAATATCGTCAGCCGCGCCGAGAAATTCCTTCTGGCCCTGCAACCTGGCGAACAGTTCCGCCGCACGAACTGGACCATGACCGTCGGACAACGGTTGGATACCTCCACCGAAACGTACCCGGAGTGGGGTCCTGACCGCGCAACCATCGCCACTGATCCTGCCATGCCCGATAAACTCCACCTCCGCGTCGAAGTTCAGCACCTGATAAGACTCCCCCACAGCGGAGTGCTGCTGTTCCTGATTCGCAGCTACCTCCTGCCCCTGTCTGACATCGCCAAAGTACCTGCCTGGCGGGAAAAGCTCGGACATGTCCTGGCCGAACTTCCAGATGACATGGCCGAATACAAAGGCATTATCCGCTACCGCAAAGCTGCCTCGGACTGGCTGCTGGCCGGCTGAATTGGCCTGCTGACTGCCGTGAACAACGGCGTCAAAGATAGACGCAGAACCCAGCAAAATAAACATAAAAAACGCTGGACTAGATGTTTTAGTTCGCGTAGCCTAGCTGCAAGGGGAAAGTGATCCGCATCACCCGCAGCAGGGTTCATGGAAGAGCTTTGCTGCCCTTCCGAAATTGAAGGGATGCGGCTGCAACACCTGGGGTTCCAGGTCCTCTGCAACCACACGCCGCTTCCCCCTCAGGTCTCCAGCACATGGGCGGTCGCCAAAGAACTGCCAAACTCCGGCCATGTCACCGAGCACTCTGGCTCCCAGCCTCAGACATCCTCGTCCTGAACCAAGAATCAAGGAGAAAACCATGACTCTCAACACTGAAACTGACGCCGTCGTCACGGTTTCGCATCCGCTCGATCCATTGTCCCGTGAGGAGATCTCCCGGGCATCTGCCATCCTGAAGGATGGCCCGGCCGCGGCTGAGTCGTTCCGCTTCATCAGCGTTGAGCTGCGTGAGCCGGACAAGGAACTGCTTCGGACCGGCGCCGCGACGGTCCGCGAAGCAGACGCTGTCCTGGTCAACCGCGCCGAGGGACGCGCCTATGAAGCGATCGTGGATCTTGATTCGGGCATCGTCTCGAAGTGGACACAGTTGGCCGCCAACGTTCACCCGCCCTTTATGCTCGATGAGTTCGCCGAGGGTGAAGAGGCGTGCCGGAAGAACCCCGAGGTCCAGGCTGCCCTCGCTAAGCGCGGCATCACCAACATGGACCTGGTCTGCTTCGAACCATGGTCCGTCGGCTACTTCGGTGAAGACAACGAAGGCCGCCGCCTGATGCGTGCCCTGGTCTTCGTCCGCGATGAGGCCGATGACAGCCCCTACGCACACCCGATCGAGAACTTCATCGTCATCGTGGACCTGAACTCCGGCGAGGTTGTACAGCTCCAGGACGACCAGGCCATCCCGGTCCCGAGCGCCAGCGGCAATTACCTGCCCAAGTACGTCGGACCGGCCCGCACCGACCTCAAGCCCATCTCCATTACCCAGCCCGAAGGCGCGTCCTTCACGGTAACCGGTAACCACGTCCAGTGGGCTGACTGGTCCTTCCGGGTCGGGTTCACGCCCCGCGAAGGTCTGGTCCTGCACCAGCTGAAGTTCCGGAACAAGGGCGTCGAGCGTCCCGTCATCAACCGCGCCTCACTGTCGGAAATGGTGGTTCCCTATGGTGACACCGCCCCCGTCCAGGCCAAGAAGAACGCCTTTGACTCCGGGGAATACAACATCGGCAACATGGCGAACTCCCTCACCCTGGGCTGTGACTGCACCGGCGAGATCAAGTACTTCGACGGCATCACCACCGACAGCCTCGGCAACCCGCTGACGATCGAAAACGCGATCTGCATGCATGAGGAAGACGACAGCATCCTGTGGAAGCACTTCGATTTCCGTGAAGGCACCACCGAAACCCGGCGCAGCCGCAAGCTCGTGATCTCCTTCATTGCCACTGTTGCCAACTACGAGTACGCCTTCTACTGGCACCTCTTCCTCGATGGCAGCATCGAGTTCCTGGTCAAGGCCACCGGCATCCTCTCCACCGCCGGCCAAAAGCCGGGCGAGAAGAGCCCGTACGGGCAGACGCTGAACAACGACGGTCTCTACGCCCCGATCCACCAGCACATGTTCAACGTCCGCATGGACTTCGAAGTGGACGGCCCGAAGAACGCCGTCTACGAAGTGGACATGGAAATCCCCGAGGACAACCCGACCCACACAGCGTTCAAGGCCGTGGACCGGCTGCTGGAAACCGAGCAGAAGGCCATCCGGAAGACCGACTCCTCCAAGCACCGCTTCTGGAAGATCGCCAACCACGACAGCAAGAACCTCGTGGACGAACCGGTGGCCTACCGCTTGATCCCCACCGACGGCATCCAGCTTGCCGCCGGTGACGAATCCTACGTGAGCAAGCGTGCGCAGTTTGCCCGTAACAACCTGTGGGTCACCGCCTACGACCGGACCGAACGCTTCGCCGCCGGCGAGTTCCCCAATCAGGCCACCGGCGCCGACGACGGCCTGCACATCTGGACCGAAAAGGACCGGAACATCGTCGATCAGGACCTTGTGGTCTGGTACACCTTCGGCATGCACCACGTCGTCCGGCTCGAAGACTGGCCCATCATGCCCCGCCAGAACATCGGGTTCATGCTCGAACCCCACGGTTTCTTCGACCAGAACCCCACTTTGAACCTCCCCAGCAAGATCGAAGCCACCAGCGGCCACTGCAGTGCAGGAGAAGGGCACTCATTGCACTCGTAACCCACGGTCAACACTAAAAAGGCGGTCCCCGTGCTGTGACAGCAGCACCGGGGACCGCCTTTCCTCTACCCGAACCCAGTACGGAAAGCGTGATGATAGGCGTGTTCTACATTCCGGCAATTACCTGGACCCTTACGGCAGTCCTGCTGCTGAGTGGATGCTACTACTTCCTGCAGGCGGCAAAGTCCCGCCAGCGTACGGACCAGATCAACAAAGCCCTCCATGCCCTGATGAACGTCCTCATGGCTGCAATGTTGTGGAATCTCGTGCCGTCTACAATGCTGGCTCAGATCGCAGTGCTCAGCGGCGCGGCACTGTGGTTTGTCATTCAGGCAGTCGCCCGGCCGGAATTCATGACGCTCTGCGCGAGCGGCCGAGGCCGCGTCAAATGTGTCTATCACGGCCTCTCCATGGCGGGTGCGGCCCTCATGATCGCGATGATGACTCCCGGGTCCTCGCCCGGAAGCACATCCGCTTCGGCAGCCGCAACACCCGTGTCTCATGCCCATCACGGTATGGCAGCCGCAAACCACAGCGCGGCAGTCACAGCTGCAACCGATCCGACGCCCACGCTGGCGATGCTGCTGACAGTCTGCTTTGGAGCCGCAGCGGCAGTTTTCCTCGTCATGCTCGTGCGAGGCGGGGCGATCAAGAGCCCCCTCCACACGGCATCCTCCCGCTTCTTCAACCGTTCCGAGCACGCTCTCGAAGCGGTGGGCGCCATGGTTATGGCTCTGATGTTCGCCACCATGACGGCATAACTACAACAAGCAACGTCATGCCACTCCCTGGTTGGTATATAAGACGTGAACTACCCACCCAAAGAGATAGTTTAAACAGTTCCAAATTGGGATTTCTCCCACCCGGTAATGGCGGGACGATGGATGCCAAGCCCATCCCCAGGAGGCGCGAAGTGACCGCGGCAATCACGGAACCTGCGCAAGCAAAATCCGACGAAACCATCAACGGAAACGTCCTTCTTGTTCTACGCAGGATCACCGATGCGGGTGTAGGCCTCAGCGAAGATCAGTTGGCAGCTGTATCTAAACTGCAGCAGTTGTGGCTGCGGCAGTCCAACCTCACATAACCCTGGCAAGACTGTGGCGGCTCTTAAACCAAGACGAAGGGTTCAGAGGGCATTTTCACATCTCCGGTCAGGTTCCCATCGGGCGACAGACCGACCCCTTTGGAAAGGCAGCACCATGCGACAAACTTCAGATTCTTCTCTTGACACGTGGATGGGCCGGGAGGCCCTCGCCGAGGCCATGATTCCGGTGATCGGCCGGCTGTACCGCGAAAGCGACGTGGTGACCAGCATTCATGGCCGGAGCCTGACCAATGAGTCGCCTGTGAACATCCTCAAGGCGCACCGCTTCGCCCGCCGTGTCACTAAGGAGGAGTTGCTCCTGGAGGAAACAGCCCCGCTGCTTAACTGCTTGGCGGAGCTGGAGCTGGGCGCGGCCGCGATCGACATCGCCCGTCTGAACCAGAAGTTCAAGGAAGAGGGCGGCGGCGCCACGCTGGAAGAATTCCTCCGCACCGAACTTGCCGAGATCGTCGGCAAGCGCAGTGCCGACGACCGCATCAGCACCGACGTCGTCCTGTACGGCTTCGGCCGGATCGGCCGGCTCCTGGCCCGCCTCCTGATCGAAAAGGCCGGTGGCGGCCACGGCCTCCGCCTGCGCGCCATTGTGGTCCGCCGCGGGTCCGACAACGACCTGTTGAAACGGGCCAGCCTGTTGCGCCGTGACTCGGTCCACGGCTCCTTCCAGGGCACCATCCGGGTCGACGAGGAAGCCAACACCATCACCGCCAACGGCGTCCGGATCCAAATGATCTACTCGAACGACCCTGCCACCATTGATTACACCGCATACGGCATCAAGGACGCGCTGCTGGTCGATAACACCGGGCGTTGGCGTGATGCCGAAGGCCTGTCCCAGCACCTGAAGAGCAAGGGTGTTGCACGGGTCCTGCTGACCGCACCCGGCAAGGGCGAGCTGAAGAACATCGTCCACGGCATCAACCACGGCACCATCGAGGACACCGACCAGATCGTGTCAGCGGCGTCCTGCACCACCAACGCCATCACCCCGGTCCTGAAGGCCCTCAATGACAGGTTCGGCGTGATCCAAGGACATGTGGAAACGGTCCACTCCTTCACTAACGACCAGAACCTGATCGACAACTTCCACAAGGGCGACCGGCGGGGCCGGTCCGCTGCGCTGAACATGGTGATCACCGAGACCGGTGCCGCCAAGGCCGTGGCCAAGGCGCTGCCCGAGCTGCTCGGCAAGCTCACCGGCAGCTCCATCCGCGTTCCAACCCCGGATGTTTCGCTGGCCATCCTGAACCTGACCCTGGAGAACGGAACCACCAAGGACGAGGTCAACAATTACCTGCGTGGCATGTCGCTGCACTCGGACCTGCGCATGCAGATTGACTACATCGACTCACCCGAGGTGGTCTCCACCGACTTCGTCGGTTCCCGCCGCACAGGCATCGTGGACGGCCTCGCGACGGTGTCCACTGACAAGAACGTGGTCGTGTACGTCTGGTATGACAACGAGTTCGGCTACAGCTGCCAGGTTGTCCGCGTGATGGAGGAGATGGCCGGAATCAAGCGGCCTTCCTTCCCAGCGACGGACGTGGTGAAAGAAGCTATGTCGGTGCTCGCCGCGCTGGACTCGGCCTAACACCCGCTCGCATCGAAACTCCGGCCTGTACCGTTCACCCAACCAGAAATCAGGAGAATAATGACTGCCGTTTCGACGACCCAGTCTGGTGCGCCGGTTACTTCTGTTTCGCATTCGAAATCCGTCGGTGCCAATGGTGCCGTCACCCTGACCGATCGCTACCCGGTGGAAAAGCTCGCCCAGTTCAACCGCGAGCGGGTTCCGGAGCGCGTCGTGCGCGCCAAGGGCGGCGGGGCGTTCGGCACGTTCAGGACCACGGAGGACGTGTCCAAGTACACCAAGGCCGCGTTCCTGCAGCCCGGTGTTGAGACCGAGATGCTGATCCGTTTCTCCTCTGTGGCCGGCGAGAACGGCTCACCGGACACCTGGCGCGACCCCCGCGGTTTCGCCGTGAAGTTCTACACCTCCGAGGGCAACTACGACCTCGTGGGCAACAACACCCCGGTGTTCTTCATCCGCGACGGCATCAAGTTCCCGGACTTCATCCACTCCCAGAAGCGCCTTCCCGGCACGCACCTGCGCGACGCTGACATGCAGTGGGACTTCTGGACCCTGTCCCCGGAGTCTGCCCACCAGGTCACCTGGCTGATGGGTGACCGTGGCCTGCCGGCCTCCTGGCGCGAAATGCAGGGCTACGGCTCGCACACCTACCAGTGGATCAACGCCGAAGGCGAGCGGTTCTGGGTCAAGTACCACTTCCACTCCAACCAGGGCGTGAAGAACATGACGTCCGAGCAGGCCGAGGCACTGGCCGGCTCCGACGCCGACTTCTACATCCGCGACCTGCACGAGAACATCGAAGCCGGCAACCTGCCCTCCTGGGACCTGCATGTCCAGGTCATGCCCTACGAGGACGCCAAGACCTACCGCTTCAACCCGTTCGACCTGACCAAGGTCTGGCCGCACGCTGACTACCCGCTGATCAAGGTGGGCACCATGGAGCTGAACCGGAACCCGGAGAACTACTTCGCGCAGATCGAGCAGGCCACCTTCGCGCCGTCGAACTTCGTGCCGGGCATCGCCGCCTCCCCGGACAAGATGCTGCGGGCCCGCATCTTCTCCTACACGGACGCTCACCGCTACCGCGTGGGCACCAACCACGCCCCGAACACTTTCGGCGGACAGGCTGCCCTTGAGTGGCAGAGCCCGGCCGGCGGCTGGGAGAACGACGGCGAGCTGACCCATGCGGCGCACTGCCTGCACGCCGAGGACGGCGACTTCGTCCAGGCGGGCACTTTGTACCGCGAGGTTTACGACGACGCCGCCAAGGCCCGCTTCCTCGACACCATCACCGGAGCCGTGGGCGGCGTCAAGCGCTCCGACATCAAGGAACGGGCCATCCAGTACTGGACCAACGTTGACGCCGAACTCGGCGCCAAACTCCGCGCCAACCTCGGAATTCACCACCAAGGCGCTATCGATTCGGCTGTCCGCTAGGAGAACCGTGTAAGCCTCTCATCAACGTTCCGGGCGCGATAGCCCGGGCTTGGGCGGGTGGATATGCCCCTGTACTCCTAAACTTTGGCAACGAGGCTTCCTTGCGGCAGCATTGCTTTGACCAGCGGCTCGACGTAGCGCGCGGCCAGCGGTCCCACCACGGCCATGATCAGCACATAGGCAGTGGCCATGCCCGCCAGTTCCTGGGCAACCGATCCGGACGCTACTGCCAAGCCAGCTATGACGATGGAGAACTCCCCGCGGGCAATGAGCGCGGCTCCGGCGCGGAAACGCCCAGGTACGGCAATCCCGGCACGCTTCGCAGCCCACATGCCGGTGGCCATTTTGCTGGCTGTGGTGACGAGGGCCAGCACGAGCGCCAAGGCAAGCACCGGCGGAATGGACCGAGGATCAGTGTTCAGCCCGAATGCCACGAAGAAGATTGCGGCGAATAGGTCCCGCAGCGGCATAAGGATCCGTTTGGCATTGCGCGCTGCCGCACCGGAGATTGCGATACCTAGTAAGAAAGCCCCTACCGCCGCGGACACCTGCATGGCTGATGCCGCTCCGGCAACGAGCAGAGCTGCGCCGAGCACGTGCAGGAGAAACACCTCAGGGTTTTCGCTATGGACAGCTTTCGAGACATGGTGTCCGTGACGGAGAGCAACGATGAGGACAAGGCTCACCACAACGAGCGCTATACCAACGGTTGTGAGCCCGCCGAAAAAACTTACGCCGGCAAGAATGGTGGTGAGGACGGGCAGATATACAGCCATCGCCAGGTCTTCAAACACCAGGACTGAGATCACCACACGGGTTTCGGGGTTGCCGAGCCTGCCAAGGTCCGTGATGACTTTCGCTGCAATACCCGATGAGGAGATGTAGGTGATGCCGCCCATTACGATGGCAGCGACGGGTCCCCAGCCCAGGAAAAGGGCAAAGGCTGCCCCCGGCAGGAAATTCAGCACGAGGTCAAGGACACCGGCCTGCCATGAGCCCTTCAGCCCGGTGATCAGCTCGGCCGCAGTGTATTCAAGCCCGAGCATAAGCAGCAGCAGAATGACACCGATCTCGGCAGAGAGGTGTGCGAATTCATGCATGCCATCGAGCTCGACAATGCCGCCCGTTCCGAAGGCCAGCCCGCCCAGGAGGTATAGCGGTATGGGTGACATTCCAATCCGTCCCGCCAAGCGGGCCAACAGGCCGAGGCAGAACACAACGGCTCCCAGTTCAATGAGGGCCAGGGCTAACGGGTCCATGTCCTCTATTCCTGTCGCAGGATCTCGGCCCCACTATCTAGGCCTTTTTGGATACTGACAGCTGCCAGAAAAGGTTTGGGTTAGATGGCTTCGGTCCCCGGCGCGGTGACGTCAGCGCCGGGGACCGAATAGCAGGTCCAGCTCAAGAAGGGTTCGAAGCAGATCCGGGGATCGCATCACCTAACAGGATCAAGAACCCTTTCGGAGTCGTCATCGTCTGAAGATGAAGTATCAACTACTGCATCGTTCGAGCGGCGCGATTCGCGTTGGGTATACAACCAGATGGGAACAAAAAGCGACAATACGAGGAATCCGACCCAGGTTGAGGTCCAGCCAATTTCCAGGCTGTTCAGGTAGACCACACCGATCAGGCACAAAGGGACGTTGAACAGGCCAAAAAGCATGGCGACGTTTATCCAACCCTTGGGCGCTTTGAAGGGACGTTCGAGGTTTGCAAATGCCGGGTGCTTTTTGGCCCGGACGTAGGCGAACAGGCTGATGCCGTTGGCGCAGGTGTAACCGATTGCCGAGGCTGCGAGAATCGCGGCGGCGTTCCCCATGGAAATTAGCACCAGGTTAAAGGCTCCGATGACAAGCATGGCAACAAAGGGTGTGCCCTGACGGTTCGTTTTGCCAAAGACCTTGGGCAGGTTTCCTTCGAGCGACATTGAGTGCATGGCTCGGGAAGAACCCAGGTAAGCCGTCTGGATGATCAGGACCATGGCGGCGATCAACATGATGATGGTGATGGTGGAACCGGCTTGGCCAAACACTGCTTGGGCGACCGGAATCAGGGGCGATACAGCCTCAGCCTGTACGCCCTCAACACCTAGCACGCCGATTACTGCAGTTTGCAGCAGTACATACAGGACGAGGCAGATGACGCCGCAGGCAAGCAGCGCTTTGGGAACATCTTTGGACGGGTTCTTGTATTCCGGACCGTAAATGGCTGCGGTTTCCCAAGCACACGCACTCCACTGTGCGATCCCGAAGACGCCAAAGAGAATCAGGATATGGTGCATGTCCCACGCCCAGTCGGTCGGCCACCAACTGCCGGTGATGTTACCCAGCTCAACATGTCCGGTGGCAAAAGGCGCTACCGCCAGGACAATGAGGGGTATCAAAGAAACAGCCGCCAGGACGTAACCCAGGATGGCGCCGTCCTTGAGCCCGAACCAGTTCACGACGAACAGCCCACCGAAAATCACCGCGCCTGCCAGCAACGCGAGCTGATACTCGGTAAAGGTCTCGCCCAAGGCGGGAAACAGCCCATGCAGGTAACCGCCCACCAGGATGGCGAAGATCGCCAGGATCGGGTTCCAGCCAAACCAGTAGCTCCAGGCGGTGAAGCCGCCGATCAGCTTGCCCTTGTCGTATTTTCCCCGGTAGTTCTCGGTACGGAATATAGTCTGCGCAAAACCCGGCAGGCCGGAGGCCTTCGGGAAGGCGGTGGCCATTTCGGCGTAGGCGGCGTTCTGCATGAAACCCTGAAGGACCGAGACTCCCCAAATAAGAATCGCTGCGGCAGATACGTACATTGGGAGGTAGCCCAACGAGGGCAGAATCAGCAAGGGTACGCCCAGTGCAATGGCCATACCCTGCTTCCAGTTGATCGACCGTTTCAGGTGGTCGGCTTCATCCAAACGATTTTCACTCACGACATCTCCTTTGATGGACTGAACGTCTTGTGATCTTTAATGCCTCGCCCGCCGCGGCGGGCGGTGAGCATCAGGCGGGACCCCGCGAATGCCAACGTCCAAGCACCAAAGGGGGTTCGGGAAGGCTTATAGCGCACTAAGTCCGTGGTAGCTCCTGGAAAGGATCGTCACAACCTCGGCCTACTCCCGCAAAGAGCGGGATGCCGAGCTGCTTCAGAACGCTTCTGGTGTGATCGGAGTCACTTACTTGATCCCACAGCAAAACTACGCCCACAAAATCATTTGGTCCAGACCTTTTTAGAAGTTTCTTATTTGAGTACTTACGCGGGTACTCGCGACGAAGACCGCGCCAGGTTGCCTGACGGGCAAGAGCGGGCCGCCGCGCAGGCCCTGTTCTTAAGGGTAGTTAAAACTGTCAGAAAACAGCGTTTCGGGTGGTTGGTTGGTTGGGGATAGTTGGTTTCAACCAGAAAGCATGCATCGG
>NZ_JBNHFD010000089.1:0-17188 GCF_059089865.1 Arthrobacter sp. Y3221157 | reverse complement strand
ACGGCGGCCTGCACGGCCTCCGCACGCTGCAGCAGGGCGGCGACGCCGGCGGAGGGCTTCGGCGTCACGTCGCCCAGGGCACGGAGCTGCAGGAGCGCGGGGCGGAGCTGGCCGTCGTCGTCCAGTTCCGCTTCCAGCAGCAGCTGGTCAACGAATCCGTCGCTGCGGGGTCCTGCGGTGTCACTCATGATTCGCCTGGTTTCTTGAGAGCGTTTGTGCCTTGAGGTTTTGAAGGGCCCGGCGCTGCAGTTGCTTGATGGCGCCAGTGCTTTTGCCCATGATGGCGGCCACCTGTTCGATGGACAGGTCCGCCACGACGCGCAGTGCCAGGACTTCCTGGTGTTCTTCGCTGAGTCCGGCCAGCATGTCAGCGGCTCCACCGGTCAGCTCCACGGCGCAGTCCTCAGCGGAGGGCGTGGTGCGGGCATCATGCTGGGGGTCGTACGGGCTTAGCTGGGGCCTGCGCTCCAGCCGGCGGTAGTGGTCAACCATGCGGGCGTGGGCGATGGAGAAAATCAGCGATTTGGCGCCCTGCAGGCCGCCGGTCAGCGCGTCGATTTTGGGGTAGAACGCCATGAACACGTCCTGGGTGACGGCCTCGGGATCGTCCACGCCACGGGCCTTGAGATAGCCCTGGACGGGGCCGGCGAAGGACCGATAGGCAGCACCGAACAGCACAGCGGGATCTGTTCCGGCTGCATCGTCGAATATGTCGGTTTCTTCTTGGGCCAGAGTGTCCAGCACCAGCGGCTCCCATCGCGGAAGGCGGCTCCTGCCGTTTCCGGTTTTCCAGTGTGGATTGCCAGTCCCCATGGTCGGTTGTAACTGCCCGGTATCAGGCGGCAGCCCAGGACTGCAGGACCCCGGGGGGCGGGTCCTGCAGTCCAGGCGGCGGCCGCAGCAGTAAACAGCTGCGGTCCACCCTAGCTAACCGTGGTTAGCGGACGGAAACCGAGGGGGCTTCCACGGCGTTGCCGGCTTCGGCCGGAACGGCCGGTACGGCAGGAACGGCGGGCCCCCCATCCACGCCGGGAACGGCGGGAACAGCCGGAACCGCAGGAACCGCAGGAACCTCGGGACGCTCAACCTCAACGGCAGCGGAACCCTTGGCCTCCGCGCCAGCAGCGGCGGCGGCGCCGGCCTCGGCAACAACATCGGCGCAGTAGCTTTCTACGTTGGCTTCGCCGTCAGCGGCAATCACCAGCGAGGAGAAAGCCTCGGAGTTGGCGTTCAGGCCGCCGTTTGTGAAGGCGGTGCACAGGCCGAAGGCTGCGGCACCGGCGGCGTCGACGGCGGTGCTGGCGGCGGCGGAGCCCGAAGCCCGGGCCGCGACGCTGTCTCCGGTTACCGTCGCGTCGGCGTCAGCAGCCGCATCGGCTTCTGCGGAAGCGTCAGCGTCGGCTGCGGCGTCGGTGGCGGCTTCAGCGGTGGCCTGTCCGCTGGCAGCTGCCTCGGCAGCCAGCTCCGGGGCGGGTGCGCCGAAAAGCTCATGGGCGGTCTGCTGGGCTTCAGCGGGGAGGGCGCCGGAAACGGCAGCGACGCCGGTTCCACCAACGGCCAGTGTGCCGGCGGCCAGGACTGACGCGGCGACTTTACTGCTGGCGAGAACGGTGAACAAAGACATCAAGCACTCCAAACCTAGACAACTATCGGGGGTCGGGCCCGCCTGGCGGACCCATCACCTCCTACATCGCCCCCGGCAGCGGAAAGGTTACGGCGGCGGAGAACTTTTTTCTTCCAGCCGCCTTGTGGCCAAAGGTGCTTACCATCGATGCATGCCTGATACCGCCGAGCCACAGCAACCAGAATCCCGGCCAGCCGGGCCGCAACACGACGGGCCGCAGGAGCCTGCCGGGAAAAAGACCGGCACCTGGCAGTCAATGGTGGACAACAACAAGTCGCTGCTGCTGCGCAAGACCGGCAAGGACACCACCTACTGGGTGGAACAGGCGCAGGCCGCGGGGATCAGCACGGATCGGGAGCTCCGCGACTGGATGCGGGACAACTTTGGGGTAACCGGCTACGCGCAGTATGCCGTGTCCTGGGAAATGTTCGGCTATCCGGAATTCATGCTGCGGGACGCCGACGAGTTGATCGACGGCCAGTACGCAAGCCACCCGCAGCTGCGGCCCATCGCCGATCTAATCCTGGCGTGGGCGTCCGCCACCGAGGGGGTGCACATCCAGATGCGCAAGGGGTACGTGTCCCTGCACAGCGCACGCAGGAAATTCGCGCAGGTCACCCGGTCCACCAACACGGCCGTTGATGTCACCCTGCGGCTGGACCTTCCCCCGGAAGGCCGGCTGGAGAGGATCAGGACGCGTCCGGACGATCCGTTCATCCTCCGGGTGCGGGTGACGTCCCCGGAGCAGGTGGACGGCGAACTGCTGGACATCCTTGCCACGGCCCTGGAGCAAAACAGCCGGGGCTGACCGAGGCCGCATACCGCCGTGGCGGCACCGGCTCCGGCCCGCCGGCCTGGCTGCTAGGCCCCGACCAGGTCCGCGTCGGCCTCTTCGAACTCCACAGCGGCAACGATCTCGAGCGTCTCCGGGTTGATCATGAAGGCTTCGTCGTCCTCCTCGACCATCAGGAAGTCGCCATGGTCGGTTGAGAAGTGCCAGGCCAGGGTCTTCTCACCGTCGTGCATGTAGTTGGGATCGCCCATGGTGATCCTGACGAGCTCGTAGCCCACGATGCTGCACAGCTCACGGATGATGAGTTCGAAATCGGGGGCATCTTCAAGTGCTTCTGCTTCCGCCTTGGCCTGGCGCTCGGGCAGGTCCGGGATCTGGGCAACGAGCTGCTGGATGTACGCGCCCACCTCCTCGTCGTCGAGGACCAGCAGGTCGGCCTGCCCGCGCAGCCAGGCGGCGTTGAGCGCTGTGATGTTTTCCCGCTCAAGCAGCGCCTCGAACTCGGCGTCGAGCTCCTCCATGCGGAGGACGGCGTCGGGGGTCTCCCCGGTGTCGTCCAGCCCGCCGTCGAGGTAGAACTCCTCCTCCTCGTCGGAGAGGTGGTCATACGCATCGACAGCCCGGTTGAAGAGCTCCAGGTGGGCGGCGGCGCCCATGCCGGCCATGCCTTCGCGGACGAAGGTGTCCGTTTCGGCCCTGTCACCAGCCACGAAGGCGTACTGCGCGAAGCCGCCCTCCAGCGCCTGGGCGAGGTAGAAGTCCACGTAGTAACTGCGCACGGCCACCGGCGACATCTCGTCCGTGTGCAAAAGGGCGGTGTGCATGGCGTCCACCACGCTCACGTTTGCCTCTACTGCCTCCTCATCGCTTGCCTCGATGCTGCTGCTGGTCAGGATGGCGGGCTGGCTGGTGATCATGGAAATCCTCACTGCTTGATGGCGGGTGCTGCTCGGGACGCTTTTCACGCTACGTGCGCCGGGGCCGCGCCCCGTTGAGTAGGAAGTGAACGTCAAGCGAAGTTTTCATCTTCGGGGACCTGCCGCCAGCAGCAGTAGTTGCTGGAATTCCCCTATGCGCAGCTATTGACCTCCGGCGAGGGGCGTGAAAGCATATTGAGCAGTTGTGATACCGGTATCAAGCGTATCAACAGCAACTTCCCAAAAGACGAAAGGACAGCCCGTGCTCGGCTTCAAAGAAGAGGAATTCCTCGCCCAGACCCGCAGTGCACTTGCGCTGCGTGGACAACTCGAACAGTTCGTGGAGTCTATCCAGGAGCGGGGTTTCGACAACCTCTTCCTCATTGGGGCCGGTGGCACATATGCCGCGATGCTCCCCTACGAACACTTCATCCGCTCACATTCCAACCTTCCCGTGCGGGCAGCAATCGGCAAGGAGTTGATGCTTACCGGTGACCCAGCGTTCGGGCCCGGATCGGTCGCCGTTTTTGCCTCTGTTTCCGGGACAACGGAGGACATCATCGAGGCGATTGAATTCGCCAAAGCCAAAGGCGCCTACACGGTCGGCTTCACCGGTTTTGACGACAGTCCCTTCGCCAAGGCTTTGGATGTCGCCCTGATCACCGAACCCAAGACCTGGCCGTTCGACATCCCCTTACTGCTTCTGTCCACCCGCCTTCTGGCTGCGCGGGGAGAGTTTGAGGGGTATGAAGAATTCGCGGGCGAACTCCAGACCGTCCCCGAAGTCCTCGTTGAGGTGGCACGCCAGGCAGAACCTGTGGCGGAAGCGTTCGCGGAACGTAACAAGGACACGGACTACCACTTCCTCGTCGGCGCGGGCAATCTCTGGGGCTTCACCTACTTGTACTCCATGTGCATCCTCGAGGAAATGCAGTGGTTGCGCACCACGCGTGTCCACGGTGCCGAGTTTTTCCATGGCTCCCTGGAACTGATCGAGGAAGATACCAGCCTGGTACTTTTCCTGGGCGAAGACGAGAGCAGGCCGCTCATGGAAAGGGTGGTCAAGTTTGCCGAGAACTACAACAAGAACACCACCATCCTGGACACCAAGGACTATGAACTGGCTGGCATCAGCCCAAGGTTCCGGGGGCTTCTGGCACCTTTGGTTTTGGACACCGTGGCGGGCCGGATCAGCAAGCATCTGGAACGGGTCCGCAACCACTCGCTGGACCTGCGCCGGTACTACCGGGTCGTCGAATACTGACAGGCACCCTGGGCCGCGCCCCTGCCGGGGCGCGGCCAAGCATTGGCCGCAGGCCGGAGACGCTGCCGGCGGGAGACACCGCCGTCAAGACAGGATAAGCATGAAAGTAATTGGATTTGGGGACAACATCGTGGACCGGTTCCTGGACCGCGGGGTTATTTATCCGGGTGGAAACTCACTTAACTTTGCGGTCATGGCACGCCACCTCGGCGTCGAATCCGCCTACATGGGTGTCTTCGGTTCCGATCCTTTGGGCGCCTTTGTCCGTTCCGCGGTGGAAGCGGAGGGAGTAGATGTCAGCAGGTGCCAGACCCGCCAGGGCCCTAACGGCGTCACTGACATAAGGGTTATCGACGGAGACCGCATCTTCCTGGGCTGGAACGAAGGGGGTGTCACCATCAGCCAACCGTTCGTACTCGAGCCTGAACACCGGAACCACCTTGCCGCTGCAGCCCTTGTGCATTCGAGCGTTTACTCCGCCTCCGAAGACCAACTCCCGGCACTGCGGGCGGCCGGACCATTGGTGAGCTTTGATTATTCCTGGGAGCCGGAGCGCCGGACCGACCAATATTTGCGGCGGACGGCCCCGTTCGTGGATCTGGCCCTGTTATCGCTGGGAAACGCACCATTTGAGGCTGTTGCACAAGAGTTGGCCCGCGCAACAGCGGCAGGCGCCTCGCTTGCCGTTGCCACCAGGGGGGCCGCCGGCGCAGTACTGTACGACGGCGAGCAGTTGTTCACGCAAGTAGCAGCACAAACGGACGTGCACAGATTCGTCGATACCATGGGCTGCGGAGACGCCTTCGTTACGGGATTGAGCGTGAGCCTCCTTCGGTCCGGATGGGCGCGGGATGCCCCGCCAACTGCAGATTCCCTGCGTCGTGCCCTTGCTTTCGCCGCGGAAACGGCCGCCGAGCAGTGCTACGTTGAAGGTGCATTCGGGCACGGCCACCGCTTCGCGGCAGCAACTAGGATCTGAAGCAGAATTGTCCTCATCGGAACCGCGCCAGGGCGTTTCCAGACCAGAAAGGGAACCGGATGTCGCCGGATCATCAGCACGGGGGCGCTCCGACCATTTCGGAAGTTGCCGCTGCCGCTGGAGTTGGCAGGGCCACCGTCGCCCGCACCCTGGGCAACTACGGTTCGGTCAGTGATGCCACCCGCGCAAAGGTCCTGCTGGCTGCCGAACGGTTGGGCTATCAAGCCAACACCCTGGCACGCAGCATGAGCACCGGCATCACCAAAACGCTGGGCATTGTTCTTGCGGACGTGGCCAACCCCTTCTTTTCGGGGGTCCTCAGGGGCATCTCTGAAACGGCTAAACAAGCCGGATACGATGCCATCACCTTGAGCACTGACGAGAAGCTGGAACTGGAACGCGACGCCATCGGCGTTCTGCTGGCCAAACAGGTTGACGGCCTTGTTGTTGCGTCAGCAGCGGGAAGGAACGACGACGTCTCCCACATCTCCGCCGCGATGGAGCGTGGAATACCGGTGGTCCTTATCGACCGCCTGGTGGACGGCCTGGATATCGACTCGGTGGTCATTGATAACCGGGAAGCCGCCCGCTCCGCCGTCGCGTCGTTGATTGCGAACGGCCATCACAGGATTGCTTTCGCTTGGGGCCCGGTGACCCTAAGCCCCGCAACGGACCTGCAGCAGATGCACAAAATCCTCGATGAGGCCCTCTGGAGTGACGGTGAACGCCTTCGCGGTTATCTGGATGCCCTGGAAGAAGCCGGCATACCGTTCGACACCGCCCTGGTAACGCACGTCCTAAAAAATGAAAGACAGGCAACCAGGGCCATCGGCGGGATGCTGGCCCTGGCCGATCCCCCCACTGCCGTCTTCACCACGGAAACCGAGGCAACAGTGGGCGCCCTCCATGCACTACGCATGCACAACCGGCGAATCCTCAAGGACGTGTCACTGATCGGCTTCGATGACAGCCCGTGGGCCGCAGTCATGGAACCACCCCTGACCATGATCCAGCAGCCCATGCGCGAGCTGGGCGCCGCCGCTGCACAGCAGCTCCTCGCCCGCATCGGTGGTGATTCCTCCGCGCCGAGGAAGCATGTACTGCCCTCCACCCTTATTGCCCGCTCTTCCGACGGCCCTGCGCCTTCACGAGCGGCCGAATAAACCGAGGGCAAGTATTTCCTCCTGAAACCCTTCCCCGGGGCGGCTAATCATGATTCACTGTGGTACCGGTATCACTTAATCCCAAAAACACACGTGGTGTAGGTGCCATCCAACGAAGGGCGGCGCTCTTCGCACCTCGGCTATTCAGCCATCCGAGCGAAAGTAGAAACCCATGCGGAAAAGCACGCACATGATCACAGCCCTGTTGGCGGGCGCAGCCCTTGCTTTGACCGGTTGCGCCGGCGGGAGCCAGCCCGCTGCACAGTTGGATCTGCAAAAGGAGCCCGAGTACTCGGGAACTCTGAGCCTCCTTACCAAGTTTGGCGGGGATCCCCTCGAACCGTACTTCGAGGACCTGGCAGCGGAGTACACCAAACTCCACCCGGATGTCTCCTTCGAACTCATCCAGGAAACTGACCAGAGCATCAAGGACAAAACGAAGACGCTCACCGCATCCCAAGCGCTGCCGGACATCTACTTCACGTGGGCGGGGAACTGGGCAGACAACTTCATCGACGGTGGCCTTGCAGCGGATCTGACGCCGGCTATTGCCCCTGGAACCGACTGGGGAAACACCTTCGGCGAGTCGTCGCTCAAGGCCTTCGAGAAGGACGGCAAGTACTTTGCCGTTCCTCTCTACAACAACGGCAAATTCATGGGTTACAACCAGAAAGTCTTTAAGGAATTGGGCCTCAACCCGCCGTCTACCTTCGAGGAACTGATCTCCTCCTGCTCAGTACTCAAAGGGGCCGGTTACGAACCTATTGCGTTTGGGAACAAAGACGGCTGGCCGGGCCTGCACTACCTGCAACAGTTGTTCGCCTATGAGGTCCCTGCTGAAGAATTGGAAGCCGACTTCGACCCGCAAACGGCGAAGCTCGAGAATCAGGGCTACCTCCGGGCCATGGAACAGTTCACGGAGCTCATCAACGAGTGCACTGGCAGCGGCAAGGACTCGAACGGCGTCCTATACACCACCGCCCAGCAGGCATTGGCTACCGGTGCCGCCGGAATGTACTACCAGGAGGTCCTCGAATTCGACACAACGGCCTCGGAGGGATCCCGGCTAAAAAACGACGGTCTGGGCATCTTCAGGCTGCCCCCCTCAAGCACGGCGAAGGGCGACACAAAGGCAATTGAAGGTTCTCCGGAGGGATACCTGATCAATGCCAAATCGAAAAACGCGGCACTGGCTGTTGACTTCATGAAATTCGCCACGAGCAAGGAGAACGCCACGAGGCTTTCATCGCCGCCTTACGGCCAGCCCAGCGCTGTCAGGGGCGCGGTATCGGAGCAAAACTCATCCGGACCGGTGGTAGAGGGTATCAAGCAGGTGAATGAAGCATCCGACGCCATCATCTGGCTGGACTCAGTCACCGTTCCGGAGGTGGCCGACGCCTGGCTCGCCGGCGGCGAAGCCCTTGTAGCCGGGACCCAGTCCCCACAAGAAGTCCTTGACGCTGTACGTTCCGCCTCCAACTCAGCCAGGTAGCGGATCCTGCCATGACAGCTTCCAACACGATCCGGAGGCCGGCTCCTTCGGCCTCCGGATCTGACACCAGAAGTCTCCCCAGCGGCCGGCAAAGGCCCGGGAGTAGCGCCCGCCGGTGGCGCAACATGGTGTGGGTACTGCCTGCAGTCGTGCTCCTTAGTGTCTTCTGCTACCTGCCACTCGTGCAGAATTTGGGCTTCAGCCTCCTCAAGTGGGACATCTACAGCGGTCGACAAACCTTTGTTGGTGCCGACAACTACGTCAAGATGGTCAATGACCCGATTTTCTGGAAATCGCTCGTCAACAACACCCTTTATGCCGGGATCTCAATCATCTTCCAGGTGTTCGGAGCGCTGGTTCTGGCAGCTCTTGTCGAGGGATTGCCCAGTCAGCGGTGGCGGGGTGCTCTCCGGGCAATCTACTTCGTTCCCTCCGCGATATCCCTGACCGTGGCCGGGCTCCTGTTCTATTTCATCTATGAGCCGCGTATGGGCATCCTGAACGCCGCGCTTGAAACCCTGGGGCTCGGACACCTCGCACAAGCCTGGCTCGGCCAGGAAAACACCGCGATCTTCGGCATAATCGCCATGAGCCAGTGGCAGGGCTTTGGCTACTGCACCCTGCTCTTCGCAGTGGCGCTGCAACGTATTCCCACCGAGCTTTTCGAGGCGGCGTCAATCGACGGCGTTGGCCCCGTCCGCCGGTTCTTCTCTATTTCCCTGCCCCTTGTCCGCGAGATGAGCAGCCTCATGATGATAGTGACAGTCTCAGGGGCCTTCCAGGTTTTCAACGAGGTGATGGTCATGACCACGGGTGGCCCCAACAATTCCAGCCAGGTCCTGGGCACCTGGCTCTACCGCAGCGGTTTTGTCCGCAACGACTTCGGCTATGCAGCCGCCATTGCCACCGCTGTTTTCGTCATCACGCTCGTCCTCGCAGTACTCCAGCTCCGGCTGGCCAAGCGCAGGAGGGTGGAATGGTGACGCGCGCTTCAGTCCTGATGCTCCTGGGACGGGTTTTTGTCCAGGCCTTCCTGGTGGCCTTGGCTATCGTTGTTATCTACCCCTTGCTGTGGATGCTGCTGAACGGGGTGAAATCGAATTCCGAATTGTTCGCCGATCCGTTTGCGCTTCCGGAAACCTGGCGGTGGGAAAACTATGTGACCGCCTGGAACCGCGGCGTGGGTGACTATCTCACCACGAGCGTACTTGTCACGTTGGCCTCCACGGTAGCCACAGTGCTGATCAGTGCTTGGGCTGCCTACGGCTTGACCAGGGTCAAGATTCCCTTCAACCGGACCATCCTGATTCTGATCCTGGCCGGGTTGATGCTGGCGCCGACGGTGGCCCTGATTCCCCTGGTGAAGATGTTCCAGGCCCTGGGCCTCTACAACAGCTTCTGGGCGCTGCTGATTCTTTACACAGCTTTTCGGGTTCCGTTCACCACCTTCCTGATCCGTGCCTACATGCTGGATTTGCCGTCGGAGGTGGATGAGGCCGCCTCCGTGGACGGCGCCTCCAAGGCACGGGCGTTCTGGCAGGTCATCCTGCCGATGTGCCGGCCAATCATCATCTCCACCATCCTGCTGAACGTTCTCTTCACCTGGAATGAATACCTTTTCGCCATGATCTTCACCAGCGGCGGGGCGCTGCAGACGCTGCCGGTGGGACTTACGAATCTCATGGCCAAACACGGCACGGACTATCCCGTGGTGTTTGCGGGAATGGCCATCGCCGCCGTCCCAGTGATCGTGCTCTTCTTCGCGGGCCAGCGCTATTTCATCCGGGGCCTGGCAGACGGCGTGGGGAAGTGATGGTGGCCGGTTTCGGCCTGGACCAAGTGTGTGGCTCCAACTTCGCGTATCAGCACCACACCCTTGAGCGTTGCCTGGACGACATGGTGGAGCTGGGGCGCACCAAGGTGGAGTTGTGGGGCATAGCTCCCCACCTGCACCTCGCGGACGCAGACGGGCACCGGGTCAAGAAGGTAGCGAAGCTGCTGCGTGAACGTGGGCTCTCCCTAGCCTGCCTGACGCCTGAGCAGGTGGCCTACCCGGTCAACATCGCTTCAGGCGAGGCATGGCTGCGGGAGGGCAGCGTGCAGCTTTTCCTCCGGGCTGCCGAAATATGCAGTGAGCTGGAATCGCCCCTGTTGTTCCTCACTTCCGGCCGCGGTTACGAGGACGAGCCGTTGGAATTCGCCTGGGAACGAAGTGTCCTTGCCCTGCAGGCGATCAGTGAACGGGCCTCGGAACTGGGGGTGTCCTGCGTATTGGAACCGCTGCAGCGGGTGGAGTCGAATCTGGTCACCGACCTGTCATCGCTTCGACGCATGGTCGAGGACGTGGGGCATCCTGCCCTTGGGGTGGTGATCGACACTGTGGCATTGGCAGTGGCAGGAGATGCGATCAGTGACTATGGCAAGGCTTTTGGGAAAAGGGTGCGCCACGTACACCTGATAGATGGCTCACCCGCCGGTCACTTGGCTTGGGGAGACGGCAACCTGGACCTGACGGCAATCCTGCGTGCGTTAGGGCAGTTGGAGTACACGGAATCGTTCACGTTTGAACTATTCGGCGACGGATCGTACACGCTGGAACCCCGCACGTCCTTCCAGAAGTGCCTCAATGCATTCAGGGACAGCGCCCTCCTGTTTCAGCAGGAGGGCGCTGTGGCTAGCACGCCACGGACGCGTATCTGACCAGCGCCCACCATCGGCGGGACAAGGGCACACGTCTCCCACCCCGGCGAACTAAGATGGATCAGATAGCCAACCACCGGACCCGGCTCCGCCGTGTCCTGCCGAAAGTAGCGCGCGCCATTCCATCCCAACCGGACGAGAGTACGGATCTGGCAATACAGACCCCCGCAATCAACGACCGCTCCCTTGCGGCCGGGCTCGCCTACGCCATGGGCAGCCGCGTCTCCGGGATCTCGTTCGACGCCGGGACCGGGCTCATGCTGGGCAAGGTTCGGGGCGGTGCCGATGTGCCCTACTCCACCACCGCCAAGCTGGTCCGCAGGGGTGGCGGCTGGAGCTGCACTGTGGGCGTCTGCAGCTGCCCGGTGCGCAAGGACTGCAAGCACGTGGCCGCCCTGCTCTTTGCCGCGGAGGACAACCCGGCCATCCGCGTGCAGCTGTTGTCCCCGGGGGTTGCCACCCAGGTGTCGCGGGAGCCCGCCGGCGCAGTCCTGTCCGACTGGGAGCAGGCACTCAGCCCGCTCATCTCGCAGGCCGGAAACGCACCCGCCGCCAACGGCGTCCCGCTGGCGCTCCAGTTCGAGATCGAGGAACCGGCACCGCACTTTTCCTACACCGGCCGCCGGGATCCGGTACGCAGCGTCCGCCAGCTCAAGGCCCGTCCGGTGATCATGGGCGCCAAGGGCAAGTGGATCCGCGGCGACGTCTCCTGGAACACCCTGAGCTACCTGAACTTCCGCCGGGAGTGCAACGAGGCGCATATCGAGTGGATGCAGGAATTCCTGGCCGCACACTCCGCCTCCGCCAGCCGGATGCACAACTCGTCCGGCCTGTGGCTGGGCCTGAACTCCTACTCGGGCAAGAACCTGTGGAGCCTGCTGTCCGATGCCCGCAAGATCGGGCTCGCACTGGTGCACTCGCGCGGCACCGAGCCGGTCCGGATCGCAGAGGCCCCCGCCGCCGTCGGACTCAACCTGGGGCGATACGGCGCGCAGGCCGGGGGCGACGGCGGACAGGACGCCGCGCCCGACGGCGGGCTGGAACTTTCTTCCACCATCACCGTGGAGGGAACCCAGGTTGATCCCGCATCGGTGGGGACGATCGGGCGGCCGGCGCACGGGCTGTTCTTCACCACGGGTGAAGCGGCGCTGCCAGGTGTCCCTGATCCCGACGGCGTCATCACCCTGGCACCGCTGGAGGCCGGACTGAGCGAGGAACTCCTGGCCTTCGTCACGGCCGGCAGCACCCTCCACATCCCCGCCAAGGACGAATCGCGGTTCCTCACCGGCTTCTATCCGAAACTTAAGCAGAAGGCCCGGGTAACTGCACGGGACGAGTCGGTGGAGCTGCCCGCCCTTGCCGTTCCCAGCCTCTCGCTGCTGGCAAACTACGGCGCCGACCACCGCGTGCGCCTGCACTGGGAGTGGCACTACAAGAGCGGCAACCTGGTCACCGCCCAGCCGTTGTGGCGCCACCCCGGCGACCACGGCTACCGCGACGACGCTGCGGAGGCGCGCATCCTGGAAGGCATCGGCCAGCCCTGGGACGTGGTTCCTGCCCTGGGTGAGTCCGCAACCGGAGGCTGGGGCACTCCCCGGCTGGCGGCGTCGGCCGAGCTGAAGGGCCTGGACACGCTGGCCTTCACCGAGGAGGTGCTGCCGCGGCTCCGTCAGGCGCCGTACGTTGAGGTGGAGACAGCGGGCGATATCGCCGACTACCGGGAGGCCGAGGAAGCACCGGTGGTCTCCATCTCCACCAAGGCCACCGAGCAGCGCGACTGGTTCGACCTGGGCATCCAGATTTCCCTCGAGGGGCAGCCGGTCTCCTTCGCTGCCGTGTTCTCCGCACTGGCCGCCGGGCAGACCAAGATGCTGCTGCCCAGCGGCGCGTACTTCTCCCTGGACCTGCCGGAACTGCACCAGCTGCGGGCGCTGATTGAAGAGGCGCGGTCGCTGCAGGACAACAAGGACGCTCCGCTGCAGATCAGCCGCTTCCAGGCAGGGCTGTGGGACGAGCTGGCGCAGCTGGGGATCGTGGACCAGCAGGCTGCGGCCTGGCGTTCGGCCGTGGGCGGCCTCCTGGAGGGCGGCTCGGACGGGCTGCCGCTGCCGGCGTCGCTGGACGCGGAGCTCCGGCCCTACCAGCTGGAGGGCTTCAACTGGCTCACCTTCCTGTACAAGCACAGCCTGGGCGGCGTGCTTGCCGACGACATGGGCCTCGGCAAGACCGTGCAGGCACTGGCCCTGATGTGCGCGGCGAAGGAACAGGCTGTTGCCGCAGCCGGCGCCGATGCAAAGGCGCACGACGGCGGTGCTGCCGCCGGCTCCTCCAGCCAGCCAGCCGCCGTCGCGCCGTTCCTGGTGGTGGCTCCCACCAGCGTGGTGGGCAACTGGGCGGCCGAAGCGGCCCGCTTCGCGCCCGGGCTGAAGGTGCAGGCGGTGGGCGAGACGTTCGCCAAGAGCGGGCAGGATCCCGTGGCCGCACTCGCGGATGCGGATGTTGTCATCACGTCCTACGCGCTGTTCCGCATCGACTACGACTCCTACGCCTCCCGTTCCTGGTCCGGCCTGGTGCTGGACGAGGCGCAGTTCGTGAAGAACCATCAGTCCAAGGCCTACCAGTGCGCCCGCAAGCTGCCGGCCGCCTTCAAGCTGGCCATCACCGGGACGCCGCTGGAGAACAACCTCATGGAATTCTGGGCGTTGACCTCCATTGTGGCGCCGGGCCTGTTTTCCAGTCCCAAGCGGTTCGCGGAGTACTACCAGAAGCCCGTGGAGAAAAACGGCGACAAGGGGCAGCTGGACAAGCTCCGCCGCCGGGTCCGCCCGCTGATGATGCGCCGCACCAAGGACCAGGTGATCAAGGACCTGCCGCCCAAGCAGGAGCAGATCCTGGAGGTGGTGCTGAACCCGCGGCACCAGAAGGTCTACCAGACGCATCTGCAGCGCGAGCGGCAGAAGATCCTGGGGCTGATCGAGGACGTGAACAGGAACCGGTTCACCATCTTCCAGTCACTGACCCTGCTGCGGCAGCTGAGCCTGGACGCCTCCCTTGTTGACCCGGCCCTGACCGGGATCCGGTCCAGCAAGCTGGATGTCCTGTTCGAACAGCTCGAGGACCTGGTGGCGGAGGGCCACCGGGCGCTGATTTTCAGCCAGTTCACCGGGTTCCTGGGGAAGGTGCGCGAGCGGCTTGATGAGGAGGGCATCGAGTACTGCTACCTCGACGGCGGCACCCGCAACCGTGCCGACGTGGTCAGCGAGTTCAAGAACGGCAGCGCTCCGGTGTTCCTGATTTCGCTGAAGGCCGGCGGCTTCGGGCTGAACCTCACGGAGGCCGACTATGTCTTCCTGCTGGATCCCTGGTGGAACCCGGCGTCGGAGGCCCAGGCCGTGGACCGGACGCACCGGATCGGGCAGGCCCGGAACGTGATGGTGTACCGCCTGGTGGCCAAGGACACCATCGAGGAAAAGGTCATGGCGCTGAAGGCCCGGAAGTCGCAGCTGTTCGCCGACGTCATGGAGGGCGATGCCCTCGCTGGCGGGGCCATCACGGCCGAGGACCTTGCGGGGCTGTTCAAGGAGTAGCGGCTGCCGGCCTGCTCTGCCCGCCAGAGGCGTTTACTTACGAAAGCCCCTGCGGCGGCAGGGTCAGGATCTCGGCACCGCTGGCGGTAATGGCGATCGTGTGCTCACTGTGCGCTGTACGGCAGCCCGTCGCGCTCCGGAGCGTCCACCCGTCGGCGTCGGTGACCAGTTCTGCGGTGTCCGCCATGACCCACGGCTCCAGCGCAAGCAGCAGTCCGGGCCGAAGCTTGAAGCCGCGGCCGGGACGTCCGGCATTCGGAACGTGCGGGTCCTGGTGCATGGTGGATCCGATGCCGTGGCCACCGAACTGGGTGTTGACGGGGTATCCCGCGTCGCTGAGGACCGAGCCGATGGCGTGCGAGATGTCGCCGATGCGCGCCCCCGGTCCGGCAGCGGCGATCCCTGCCCGCAGTGCCCGCTCCGTTGCCTCGATCAGGGCCACGCTCTCCGGGTGCTTGCTTTCGCCCACAATGAAGCTGATGGCGGAGTCCGCCGCCACCCCGCCCTTCAGGACGGCGAGGTCAAGCGTCAGTAGGTCCCCGTCCGCCAGGGCGTAATCGTGCGGCAACCCGTGCAGCACGGCATCGTTGACGCCGGTGCAGATGTAGTGGCCGAACGGTCCCCGCCCGAAGGATGGCGCGTAATCGACATAGCAGGACTCCGCGCCGGCTTCGAGGATCATGTCCCTGGCCCAGGCGTCGATTTCCAGGAGGTTGGTGCCCACCGTTGTGCGGCTCTTCAGCATGTGCAGGATGTTGGCCACCAAGGTGCCGGTTTCCTTCGCCCGGGCCACCTCGGCGGCATTCAGGATCTCAATCATGGGGCAGCCTCCTCGAAACCAACTACAGTACCGGCCCCATCCTGCGGCGGGGACAGCGCAGCGCGCAAGCCGCTACACGGGCGCCTGCTCCCGGTCCTCGAACGGGTCCCTTGGCAGGACAAACGGCAGGGCGTAGAACTCCTCCCAAAGGTCATCATCGGCCGGAAGGTCGTCGGGGTCCTCCAAGTTCCCGCTCAGCGGCTCCTCGATGGGCGGTTCGGGGTACAGGCGGTCGAAGTCCGGCCAAGTGTCCGGGTGCGGCATGTCCGGCCAGCCTTGCCGCTCGCCCGTCTCTGCCAAGATCCATGAGTGATCGGCCTCCGGCAGGCCTTGCGCCTCGCCCATGCGTGGCAGGTGTGGTGGTTCCCAGTCCTGGTGTTCGCTGTTGTAGGTGCGGCCTGCCGGGGAGATCCAGCCCGGTGGTTCGTTCTTTGTTGCCGGGGTGGGTTCCCAGCCGCTGGCGTGTTTCATCCGGTGATGTTTCGGGCAGAGCTGGCCCAGGTTCCTGATCCCGGTGGTCCCGCCCTGATGCCAGGCCAGCAGATGATCGGCTTCGTTATCGAGCGAGGCGTTGCTGCAGCCGGGGAACGGGCACCTGCCGTCCCGCAACCGGAGCCACCGCCTCATGGCCGCCGGTATCCGGTAGTTCTTGCGCCCGATCTCCAGCGGCGCCGCGTCCCGCGGGTCCACCAGCACCCGGTAGAACGACGCCGCCCCGTCGGCGACGAGTTGCCGGGCCATCGACGCTGGAACCGGGCCATGACCATCCAGCACCGCGGGCTCGTCAGTGAGGCCAAGCAGGGAGAACACGGGGACGGTGACAAGCACCTGCGCCGCCGGTGACGAGACCTCCGCCAAGCCAGCCGCTGCCCCGGTGCTCAGCAGCGCCGCGGCGCCGATGTCGGCCATCAGTTGGGAAAGGGTGCGGGGCTCGTCCGGGCCGTGGAGGCCGCGGGCCAGTGCCCTGGTCCGGTTCCATGCCGCGTTGGCCTGCTCGGCGGGCAGCAACAGCGAGACCCAGCCCATCCCATCCCGGTCCGGAGAATACTCCATCCGCCGCTCCGCCACGCCCCGGGCATGCCGGGTCTCGATCGATTCCGGGTGGTGGCGTTCCCGCCAGGACCGCACCTTCCGCCGCAACCTCGCCGGCGGCAGCTCCCCCGCCACACCCCCGGGCCCGGCCCCAAGTGCGTCAGGACCAGCCGCGCCGGGGGTGAGGAAGTGAGCTTCCAGGGCCGCCGCGCCGGCGGCGTTCAGGCCCGTGGCCTCGTCCACCAGGACCTGGGCGTTCTGCCAGGACACCGTCCCGGCCTGCAGCGCACCCAATGCTGCAGGCAGGCTGCTGGTCAAGGCGTGCGATGCACCGATCAGCGCGCCAGCGGCGCGTTCGCCGATGGTCAGGACGCAGGCGACTTCGGCGACCACAGCCATTTGCTGGCCGGCCACCCACTGCGGACCGGCGTCCGGGTCCTGCAGCGCGGCAACTGCCCCGGCATGCCCAGCCACCAAACGCACTTTCACCGCCGCAGTGGCCGCCTCCAGTCCGGCGAGCAACGCCAACCCGTCCAGGCAGTCCGTAGCGAACGCCCGTAATGGATCACTTTCTTCACAGTCGGAAGAGTTGCCGGCAACAACACCCGCAAGCTCGTCAGCGAACCCGGTCACAGACGCCAGGGCAGCTGCAATCGCGTCCCTGCCGTCCACGCCCTGTACCGCTGTGCCGCCCATACCCAAAGCATTGCAGGAGGGTCTGACAGTAATGATGGAATTGGCTCGTGCCGGCGGCGTGACTCTGGGTACGACTGATGCCACTTCGGTGGTTTGTCTTGAATTTGATTTGTCCGCTGCC
>NZ_JBNHFD010000088.1:0-17229 GCF_059089865.1 Arthrobacter sp. Y3221157 | reverse complement strand
CCCGCCCCCCCCCCCCCCCCCCCCCCCCCCCCCCCGGGCCCGCGCCCCCCCCGCCCCCCCCCCCGCGACAGGTCCGCCGCCCCGATCAGTCCGGCATTGGGCCCCAGAGCGGCAAGCTCGATCCCGGCGGCGGGGCGGAAGCCGCGCCCTGTAAGGTTCCGCGCGAACGCCTTCTGCGCCGGTTCAACCAGCAGGTTTCCGGCCGAGCACAGTCCGCCGCCAACCACGAACAGGCCGGGATCGAGCGCTGCTGCCAGGTTCGCGAGGCCCAGGCCGAGCCATTCGCCGACTTCCTCGAGCAGCTCACGGGAGGCAGTGTCGCCAGCCAGCGCGAGGTCGGTCACCACGGCCCCGGTAATGGTGTCGGCGCGGCCGCCGACTGCTGCGAGCAGGTCCTGCGCCATCGGGGAGTTACTGCGGGCCAGGATCCTGGCTTCCCGCCCCAGGGCATTGCCGGAGGCATACTGCTCCCAGCATCCGCGGTTGCCGCACTCGCAACGGTGCCCGCCCGGCATGATGATCTGGTGGCCGAACTCGCCGGCCACCCCGAACCGGCCGCGCTCCACCCTGCCGTCCATGACCATCGCACCGCCGATGCCGGTGCCGAGGGTGATGCAGACCAGCCGGTCCTCACCCCGGCCGGCACCGAAGCGCCATTCCGCCCAGGCCGCGGCATCGGCATCGTTCGCCAGCAGCACGGGCCTGCGCAAGAGCTGCTGCAGGTTGGCCCTCAGGGGCTCGTTGCGCCATGCCAGGTGCGGACTGAACAGTACGGTGCCGCCGTCGAGGTCCATCCAGCCGGCCGCGCCTATTCCAACCGAGCGGATGCGCTGTCCCCTTCCCAGCTCTTCCACGAGTTCCACGATGACCTGCTCAACCTCGCGCGGATCCGTGCCGGGCGTGGAGCGGCGCGCCTCGCTAAGGATCCTGCCTTCGGTATCCACCACTCCGGCAGCCACCTTGGTGCCGCCAATGTCGATACCTATGGCCAGTCCCTTCCGGCCAAGCCGCACCTGCCCGTGGAAGCCGTCACCCCCTCTTCTGCCTGCCCGATAGGGGGCGGAGCGGCGCCGCCAAGGGACGGCCCTGCTAAGGGGACCGGCCTGCTCGCCGGAAGATTGCGCGTACATAGTTCCCCATTCTAGGTTTTGCACCCATGAACGGCGGGACCCGCGCCTCGTGCAGCGGGACCTATTGACGGACAAGTTACCCGCCAGTAGGTTTAAGTGCTGCACTGCTCCCGCACCGGCGTACTACTCTTTAGGCATACCCCTGAAGCGGGAGTTCGGATATCAAAGGAGCTATAGTGCGCGAATTCAGTGTTCCGCCTCTTGTTGTTGTTCCACCGGAAACCAATATCACCGATCTGGTGCTGCGGCAGGCGAAGAAAGCCAGCAACCCGGCACTGTTCTCGCGACTTGATTCAGCGGGTGCTTGGCAGGATGTTTCCGCCACCGAGTTCCTTGCCGACGTCAAAGCGCTTGCCAAGGGGTTGATTGCCAGTGGCGTCGGCGTGGGTGACCGCGTTGGCATCATGTCCCGCACCCGGTACGAATGGTCCCTGGTGGATTTTGCCATCTGGTTCGCCGGCGGCGTCTCCGTCCCGATCTACGAAACCTCGTCCCCGTCCCAGGTTGCCTGGAACCTTGGCGACTCCGGCGCCGTGGCCGCCTTTGGCGAAGCGGCGCACCACGAGAACGTCATCCGGCAGGCCGTAACGGCGGAAGGCCTGACTGGCCTCCAGCATGTCTGGCAGCTGGAAGGTGCAGGTTTGGATGCCCTCCGCGCGGCCGGATCAGGGATCAGCGACGAGGAGCTTGAGTCCTGCCGGACTGCCGCCAAACTGTCCGATCTCGCAACGATCATCTACACCTCGGGCACCACCGGACGCCCCAAAGGCTGCGAGCTGACGCACGGCAACTTCGTCGAACTCTCCGACAACGCCTTGGCCATCATCGGCGAGATTGTCCATGAGAACGCCAAGACCATCATGTTCCTGCCGCTGGCCCACGTCTTCGCACGGTTCATTTCGGTACTGGCCATGGCCGCCGGCACCACCGTTGCCCATACACCGGACATCAAGAACCTGCTGTCGGACCTGCAGAGCTATGAGCCCACCTTCATCCTCGCGGTCCCGCGGGTATTCGAGAAGGTCTACAACTCTGCCATGACCAAGGCGGAGGACGGCGGCAAGGGAGCCATTTTCCACAAGGCGGCGGATACGGCCATCGCCTTCTCCAAGGCACGGCAGGCCGGGCGGGTGGGACTGGGGCTGAAACTGCGCCACGCCTTGTTCGACAAGCTGGTCTACAGCAAACTCCGGGCAGCGATGGGCGGCCATGTCGCCCACGCGGTGTCCGGCGGCGGGCCCCTCGGCGAACGGCTGGGCCACTTTTTCCAAGGCATCGGCCTCCAGGTCCTGGAAGGCTACGGCCTGACCGAGACCACGGCTCCCATCTCCGTCAACACCCCGTCCCGGATCAAGATCGGTTCGGTCGGCAAGCCGCTGCCCGGGAACGCCGTGAGGATCGCCGAGGACGGCGAGATCCTGGCCAAGGGCGTCTGCGTTATGCGCGGCTACTACAAGCGTGAGGACCTGTCAGCGGAAACGTTCACCGACGGCTGGCTCCGCACGGGCGACATCGGCCGCCTGGACGAGGACGGCTTCCTCTGGATCACCGGGCGCAAGAAGGAAATCATTGTCACGGCCGGCGGCAAGAACGTCATTCCTGCCCTGCTTGAGGACCAGATCCGCGCCGACGCCCTGGTGTCCCAGGTGCTGGTGGTGGGCGACAACCGGCCGTTCATCGGCGCCTTGGTGACCCTGGACCAGGAAGCCCTGCCGGGCTGGCTGCAGCGCCACGGGCTGCCCGCGGACACCACCCTGGACCAGGCCGCCGCCAACCCTGTGGTCAAGGCCGCGGTCCAGGACCTGATCACGGCGGCCAACGGCTCCGTGTCCCACGCGGAGGCCATCAAGTCGTTCCGGATCGTGCCTGCGGATTTCACCGAGGCCTCCGGCCACCTGACCCCTTCCATGAAGGTCAAGCGGGCGCAGGTCATGAAGGACTTCGATACAATCATCGAGGAAATGTACGCGGCGCCGCGTTCCTGACGCTGGCAACAACAAAGGGTCCTTCACTCGTGAAGGACCCTTTGTTGTTATGGCTGGTGTTACTGCTCCACCACCAGGAGCAGGTCTCCGCCCTGCACCTGCTCCACAGAGGAGATGGCGAGGCGGGAAACCTTGCCACCCACCGGCGTCGTAATGGAAGCCTCCATCTTCATCGCCTCGATGGTGGCCACGGTGTCTCCGGCGTTGACGGTCTCGCCGGCCTTGACCGTGACGGTCACGGCACCGGCGAACGGAGCCGCAACGTGGCCCGGCTGCGCCGGGTCTGCCTTCTCGGCGGACTTGACGTTGCTCACCACCGAACGGTCGCGCACCACCACGGGCCGGGACTGGCCGTTGAGGGTACACATCACGGTGCGCATGCCCTTCTCGTCGGGCTCCGAGACAGCCTCCAGGGAGGCGATCAGCCGCACGCCCTTCTCCAGCTGGATCTCGTGCTCCTGGCCGCGCTGGAGCCCGTACAGGTAGTCGCGGGTGTCCAGGACAGAGATGTTGCCGTAGGTCTCCACGCTCTTCAGGTAGTCCTTGGTGGGGCCGTCGAAGAGCAGACGGTTCAGCGTGTGCTGGCGGGTCTTGGAGTCGGACTTCAAGGCAGCGCTGTCCTCGGAGCTGAGCTCGGCGTCGCGGACCTTCACGCTCCGGCCCTGCAGGGCCTTGGTGCGGAAGGGCTCCGGCCATCCTCCGGGGGGATCACCGAGCTCGCCGGACAGGAAGCCGATGACGGAATCCGGGATGTCGTAGTTCTGCGGGTTCTCGTTGAAGTCGGCAGGGTCCGCGTTGAGGCCCACCAGGTGCAGGGCGAGGTCGCCCACAACCTTGGAGGAAGGCGTCACCTTGACCAGGTGGCCCAGGATGCGGTCGGCAGCAGTGTACATGTCCTCAATTGCTTCAAACCGCTCCCCCAGGCCCAGCGCCATTGCCTGCTGGCGCAGGTTGGACAGCTGGCCGCCTGGGATCTCGTGCTTGTAAACCCGGCCGGTGGGGCCCGGAAGGCCGGACTCGAAGGGGGCGTAGACCCGGCGGACCGCTTCCCAGTAGGGCTCCAGGGAACTGACGGCGTCCAGATCCAGGCCGGTATCGCGCGGAGTGTGCTCCAGGGCCGCGACCAAAGCCGACGCCGACACCTGGCTGGTGGTGCCGGCCAGGGATGCGGAGGCCACGTCGACAGCGTCCACGCCTGCGTCGACAGCCGCCAGGAGTGTGGCCAGCTGGCCGCCGGCGGTGTCGTGGGTGTGCAGGTGCACCGGCAGGTCGAAGCGTTCCCGCAGGGCCGCGACAAGCTTGGCGGCGGCAGCGGGACGCAGCAGGCCCGCCATGTCCTTGATGGCCAGGATGTGCGCACCGGCGTCGACGATCTTCTGGGCCAGCCCAAGGTAGTAGTCCAGCGTGTACAGCGTTTCCTTAGGGTCCAGCATGTCCCCGGTGTAGCACAGTGCCACTTCGGCGACGGCGGTGCCCGTGGCGCGGACGGCGCGGATCGCGGGTGCCATCTGGCTGACGTCGTTCAGCGCGTCGAAGATGCGGAAGATGTCGATGCCTGTTGCTGCGGCCTCGTTGACGAACGCCTCGGTGACCTCTTCCGGGTACGGCGTGTAGCCCACCGTATTGCGGCCGCGGAGCAGCATCTGCAGGCAGACGTTCGGCAGCGCCTTGCGCAGCGCCGCCAGCCGGTCCCAGGGGTCTTCGCCGAGGAAGCGGAGTGCGACGTCGTAGGTGGCGCCGCCCCAGCACTCGACCGACAGCAGTTCCGGCATAAGCGCGGTCACGGCAGGACCGGCGGCAACAAGGTCGCGGGTGCGGACACGGGTTGCAAGCAGGGATTGGTGCGCGTCGCGGAACGTTGTGTCCGTCACCGCCACTGCCTGCTGCTCCCGGAGCGCCCTGGCGAACCCTTCCGGTCCCAGTTCAAGGAGCTTCTGCCGTGAGCCGGCGGCGGCCGGCCGGTCCTTGACGGACGGAAGCTTGTCTGCCGGGTTGGAGTGGACCGTCAGCTCGCCGTTCGGCTTGTTGACGGTGACCTCGGCCAGCCAGGTGAGGAGCTTGGTGCCACGGTCGGCGGACACCCTGGCCTTGAGCAGCTGGGGGCGTTCGTCGATGAAGTTGGTGGCGACGTCGCCGGCGATGAAGTCCGGATCGTCGAGCACGGCCTGCAGGAAGGAGATGTTGGTGGAGACGCCGCGGATACGGAATTCTGCGAGGGCACGGCGGGCGCGTGCCACCGCGGCGGGGTAGTCCCGGCCGCGGCAGGTGAGCTTGACCAGCATGGAGTCGAAGTGTGGGCTGATCTCAGCACCCGAGTAGACGGTGCCGCCGTCCAGCCGGACGCCTGCGCCGCCGGCGGAACGGTAGCCGGTGATCTTTCCGACGTCGGGCCGGAAGCCGTTGGCGGGGTCCTCGGTGGTGATGCGGCTCTGCAGGGCCGCACCCTTGAGGTGGACGGTTTCCTGGGAAAGGCCGAGGTCTGCAAGCGTCTCGCCGGAGGCGATCCGCATCTGCGCCTGCACCAGGTCGACGTCGGTCACCTCTTCGGTGACAGTGTGCTCCACCTGGATGCGCGGGTTCATTTCAATGAACACGTGCTGGCCGGCGCGTTCACCGACGGTGTCCACGAGGAACTCCACCGTGCCGGCGTTGACGTAGTTGAGCGCCTTGGCAAACTTGACGGCGTCGCGGTAGAGGGCCTGGCGGGTGCCCTCGTCCAGGTTGGGCGCCGGGGCGATCTCGATGACCTTCTGGTGGCGGCGCTGAATGGAGCAGTCACGCTCGAACAGGTGCATGACGTTGCCCTCGGCGTCGGCCAAGATCTGCACCTCGATGTGGCGGGGGCGCAGGACGGCCTGCTCCAGGAACATGGTGGGGTCGCCGAAAGCGGCATCGGCTTCACGCATGGCGGACTTCAGCGCGTCGGGCAGCGCCTCACGGGTGTCCACCCGGCGCATGCCGCGCCCACCGCCGCCGGCCACTGCCTTTGCAAAGATGGGGAAGCCGATCTCGTCCGCAGCCGCAAGGAGTTCGTCCAGGTCCTTGGAGGGTTCACTGGACTTAAGGACGGGAACGCCGGCCTCGCGGGCGGCCTTGAGCGCCGCCACCTTGTTGCCTGCCAGTTCCAGCACTTCCGCCGGCGGACCAACAAAGGTGATGCCGGCTTCCTTGGCTGCACGGGCCAGGTCCGGATTCTCGGACAGGAAACCGTAGCCGGGGTAGATGGCGTCCGCACCGGACTCCTTGGCCACCCGGACGACCTCTTTGACGTCCAGGTAGGCCCGGACGGGGTGTCCTTCTTCGCCGATCAGGTACGCCTCGTCCGCTTTCTGGCGGTGGATGGAGTTCCTGTCCTCTTGGGGAAAAACGGCAACGGTCTTGGCGCCCAGCTCGTAGCCGGCGCGGAAGGCCCTGATCGCGATTTCGCCGCGGTTGGCCACCAGAACTTTGGAAAACATACTTCTCCTGCATCATTGCGGGTGGATCGGTGAGTGGTCACAGTGTCTAGGACCTACAAGGACAAACACAAATCTTTGTGTCGACCATCACACATTTCCCCGTCATGTCCCGATCGCTTCCGCCTGTCGCGGCGGAAAGCGCCCCGGCAGCATAGTGGATGCCATGCCGACCCCCGATAAGGCGGGATTCGCCAACGCATCCACATATGATGAGTAGGGCGGCAGGACCGTCCGGCTTCGGCGCTGCCGGAGCAAACATTACTCCCAACACGGCATCCGGCGTTAGGTTTTGGTCTCTCAAGTGCAAGTAGTCAGCATCAGCAGCCTTAAGGGTGGAGTCGGCAAGACTTCCGTCACCACAGGATTGGCGTCTGCGGCGCTGGCCGCGGGCGTCAGCACGCTGGTGGTGGACCTCGATCCGCACGCCGACGCAACTACCGCATTGGGCGTTCAGCCCGGCGACCAGCTGGATATCGGCAGGATGCTCAAGAGCCCGCGCCGCGCCAAACTGGCGGAGAACGTCGTTGGCAGCAGCTGGACAGCCCGGGCCGCCTCCAACGGTTCCGGCCCCTCAGTCCTGGACGTCGCCGTCGGCTCCGCCTATACGGGTATCTACGACCGGCCGGACCTGGGCCGCCGCGACCTCCGCCGGCTCTCAACGGTGCTGGCCGGCGCGGACAACTACCAGCTGGTCCTGATCGACTGCCCGCCGTCACTCAACGGGCTTACCCGGATGGCCTGGTCCGCCAGCGACAAGGTTGCCCTCGTAGCCGAGCCGGGACTCTTCTCCGTGGCGGGTACGGAACGTACCATGCGCGCCATCCAGCTGTTCCGGCAGGAATTCGCCCCCAACCTCTCCCCGGCCGGCATCGTGGCCAACCGGGTCCGCACCGGTTCCTCCGAGCACAGCTACCGGCTGGCGGAAATGGAGTCCATGTTCGGCGAGCTCCTCCTGAGCCCGCGCATCCCGGAGCAGGCCAACTGGCAGCAGATCCAGGGCGCCGCCCACCCGGTGCACCACTGGCCGGGAGAGTCGGCGAAGTCTGCGGCCGCCCTCTTCGATGACCTGCTGGCCAACCTGATGGAAGTGGGCAGCGGGCTGCGCAGCCGCGCCAGGTAGGCCTGGCGCTTCCCAGCCGACGCCGGGCGGGACCGACACCGGACCACCAGACAGCAAGAGGGCCGCTCCCATGGGAGCGGCCCTCTGCGTTTTAAGTAATGGAGGCTCAGCTGATCTTGCGTGCGGCGCGGCGCTTGCTCAGCTCGTCGTCGGGAAAGGATTGTTCGGCGGCGTGTTCGCTGGGCAGCGAAGCAAGGCTGCCCTCCACCTCGCGCCAGACCCGGCCCACGGCAATGCCAAACACGCCCTGCCCGCCCTGGACGAGGTCGATGACTTCGTCAGCCGAGGTGCACTCGTACACGCTGGCGCCATCGCTCATCAGGGTGATCTGCGCCAGGTCCTCGACGCCACGTTCACGCAGGTGTTCCACCGCGGTGCGGATCTGCTGCAGGGAAACGCCCGTGTCCAGGAGCCGCTTGACCACCTTGAGGACCAGGATGTCGCGGAAGCCGTACAGCCGCTGGGATCCGGAGCCGGCAGCGCCGCGGACGGCGGGTTCCACCAGCCCGGTGCGTGCCCAGTAGTCCAGTTGCCGGTAGGTAATGCCGGCCGCCTTGCATGCGGTGGGTCCGCGGTATCCGGCATCTTCGTCCAGCACGGGAAGGTCCTCGGTGAACAGGAGGCCCTGGGCACCGCTTGCCGGCACAGCAACACCAGCCGTGGGTTGTTTCAGCCCGCCTGCTTCGCCTTTGGGACTCACCTGGATCCTCCTTGTCCTGCGCTCCCGGGGAACACCTGCAGCAGCTGGCATGAAAAGCATGCATGTAATTTTCGCGGGGCGCACTTTCCAGTGTGACTTGCGCGGCTGCCATAGGCAATGGGAACTTGATACTTCGACGTTAGGCCCGGCAGGGCCCGAGGTCAAAGACCTTGGAGGCTTTGGGCAGGCGTGTCGAAACTTTCAGCCTTAACTTTAACCTTAACGTGACCTTAGCCGTCGAAGTCTTCAGGCTCCACGTCGTCAAGGAATTCGCGGAAACGCCGGAGCTCGCGCTCCTCATCCACGGTGGGGCCCGGATCGGTGTCCTCGCCCTCGTCGTGCTCGGTGATGCGGACTCCGGCCTCGTCCATCACTGAATCGGCGCACCAGATGCGGCACTTGGCCCGGAGGGCGACGGCGAGGGCGTCGGAGGCCCGGGAGCTCACCGTGGTGCCGTTTTCAAACTGCAGCTGTCCGTAGAAGATGTTGTCTTCGACGGCCACGATGTTGACGCTGACCACGCTGTGGCCGAGCGACTCCACCACATCCACCAGGAGATCGTGCGTCATGGGGCGCGGCGGGACCACACCCTGCTGGGCAAGGGCGATGGCGCTGGCCTCGGGGGTGCCGATCCAGATGGGAACATGCCGTTCCCCGTGCATCTCCCGCAGCAGGACCAGGGGCTGGTTGGAAGGCAGTTCGATTCGAACGCCTACAATCTCGACTTCAATCATCAGATGTCCATGCGTGAGATGTGGTCCTGCACCAGGGCGCGGTGCAGGGTGAGGCAAAGGTCGCTGATCTCACGGGCGGCCTCGGCAGCCCGTGCCTGGGACGCGGAGTCCTTCCGTGACGCAAGTGGTGCCACCGCCCGTTCCACCAGGCCGAACTCGCGTTCCGCCGCCGCCTGGAAGGGACGCAGGTGCCGGGGTTCCAGCCCATGGCTTTCCAGCTGCACGCAGGCGCGCGCAACCTGGAGGGCGTGTTCGTCGAACATGCCGTTGCTGTGGCTGATGAGCCCGAAATCCAGGAGAGCCTGGAGCAGGGGGACGCTGGCGCCGGATTCCGTGCGGAGCTGTTCCTCCGTGAGCTTGCGCCCGCGGTTCTGCAGCTCCGCGGCCAGCTCGTCGGAGACGATGCGCGGCGAAACCACGACGCCGGGCGGAAGGTTCTCCGGCCGCTCTCCCCTGTCGATGGCGTCAAGGTAGTCCTTGATGACTTTCAGGGGGAGGTACTGGTCCCGCTGCAGCGCCAGGACGAAGCGCAGCCGTTCCACGTCGCCGTCGGAATACTGGCGGTAGCCCGCAGGAGTCCGCCGCGGGTTGATAAGTCCCTTTTCCTCGAGGAACCGGATCTTGGACGCTGTCATGCCCGGGAAGTCGGCGCTCAGCTGCGCGAGGACTTCCCCTATGTTCAGGACCTGCGGTCCCCGGCGTTCCGGTTGTGCCATTGCCACAGGCAGCGGTCCCCGGATCAGCCGCGGCCTGCAGCGGTGGCAGGGCTCAGGTAGAAGGTGAGGCGGAACTTGCCGATCTGGACTTCGCTGCCGGACTTGAGCTCCACAGCGTCCACGCGGTCATGGTTGACGTAGGTGCCGTTGAGGCTGTTCATGTCCACCACCTCGAAACTCCGGGCAGTACGGCGGAACTCCACATGCCGGCGGGAAACGGTGACGTCATCAAGGAAGATGTCAGCGTCCGGGTGCCGGCCAGCGGTGGTGACGTCCGAATCCAGCAGGAACCGGGCGCCGGCGTTGGGGCCGCTGTGCGCCACCAGCAGCGCGGAACCCGCAGGCAGGGCCTCTACGGAGCTGCGCTCCTCGGAGGACAGCTTGGGGGCGATGGTGGGCTCGTCCCTGACGGGGGTCAGGTTGATGGAGGTGGTCTCCGACGCCTTAGCCGCACCCGTTCCGTATCCCCCATCGGCAGGGTTCGATGTGTGGCCAGCCATGGATTCCTCCTCTTCCCGCTGCAGCCCTCCGGCATGCAACCAACGTTTGCCCTCCGGACCTGCCCGGCAGGTCCGGCACCGGCTCCCCCATCCGGCCCTTGACGTGCGAAGACGTCCTGCCTGCGACGCGGGGCCGGACCGGATATACCGGTTAGCTTTAGCCTACCTGTTGTTCGTACTCCGATGCACTGAGCAATGAATCAACGGCGTCGGCCTCGGCCAGTTTGACCTCGATCAGCCAGCCGTCACCATAGGGATCCGTGTTGATCAGCGCGGAATCGGTGTCCAGGGACTCGTTGCGGGCCACCACTTCACCGCTGACCGGGGCGTAGATGTCGCTGACGCTCTTGGTGGACTCCACCTCGCCCACCACTTCGTTTGCCGTAATTTTGGTGCCGATCTCGGGCATCTGGGCGTAGACAACATCTCCAAGCGCGTCCTGCGCGAAGTCGGTAATGCCCACGCGGACCACGCCGTCGGCATTGGGAGCGGAAACCCACTCGTGTTCGGCGGTGTAGGACAGGTCTTCGGGAATGTTGCTCATGGGGGGCCTTTCATCGGGTCAATCTCGAAGGTCACGGGGCCCGGGAAACAGACCGCCGCTGAAAGTATAGGCACATCCGGCGGGGCGTCCACCGGGCTTTCTGACAAGATGGGAGCCATGAGCGTGCGCAACGATGCAGGACGTCCGGGACCCGGCAGGTAGGCCATGCCGGAACTTCCCGAAGTGGCCGGCCTGGCCCGGTTCCTCGACGAGCAGCTGCGGGGCTGCGTCCTCGACAAGCTGCAGATTGTCTCCTTTGCCGTGCTGAAGACGGCGGACCCGCCCTACTCGGCCCTGGCGGGCCGGACAGTGTCCGGGGTCCGCCGGTTCGGGAAGTTCATCAGCATCGACACCGATGGCATCTCCCTGGTGTTCCACCTGGCCCGGGCCGGCTGGCTGCGCTACACGGACTCCCCCGCCAACGGCCAGCTGAAGATGGGCAAGGGCCTCATCGCGGTCCGCTGTACCTTCACCGGCCCGGACGGGCCGAGGGGGTTTGACCTCACGGAGGCGGGGACAAAGAAGAGCCTGGCCGTCTACGTGGTGCGGGACCCGCAGGACGTGCCTGGAATCGCCACGCTGGGTCCGGATCCTTTCACGGCGGCGTTCGACGCCGGCATGCTGGCTGAGATCCTGGCCGGCAGTTCCCAGCAGATCAAGGGGCTGCTGCGGAGCCAGAGCGTCATAGCGGGCATCGGCAACGCCTACAGTGACGAGATCCTGCATGCGGCCCGGATCTCACCGTTTGCCACGGCCAGGTCCCTGGACCGGGCGACGGTGCAGGTCCTCTATGACGCCATCCACGATGTCCTGGGTGCAGCCCTGGCGGAGGCCGGCGGCAAACCGCCCAAGGAGCTCAAGGACGTGAAGCGGAGCCACATGCGTGTCCACGCCAGGACCGGCCTGCCATGCCCGGTGTGCGGGGACACCGTGCGCGAGGTTTCCTTCGCCGATACCGCCCTGCAGTACTGCCCAACCTGCCAGACGAAGGGAAAGATCCTCGCGGACCGCCGGACATCGAAGTTCCTGAAGTAGGCGGGCTTTCCAGGAGGAGACAGGCCCCTGCACACAAAAAAGCGGAAGCGCCGGAGTTGATCTCCGGCGCTTCCGCTTTTTTGGTCGGGCTGACAGGATTTGAACCTGCGACCCCTTGACCCCCAGTCAAGTGCGCTACCAAGCTGCGCTACAGCCCGCTGGTTCCGCCGTTCTCCGCTGATTTCCATCAGCAGTCCGGCCGAACCACCTAGAAGAGCTTACACGATCCGGAAGGGTGCCAGTGACACTTTCGGGGTTTCAATCCCAACGTGTCGAAGGCAACAACCGGATCAGCGCTTCCGGCCCCGCTTTTCCCGCACGCGCATGCTGACCTCGATGGGGGTGCCCTCGAAGCCGAAGGTTTCACGGAGCCTGCGGGTGATGAAACGGCGGTATCCGGGATCGAGGAATCCGGTGGTGAACAGCACGAACTTGGGCGGCCGGCTCGACGCCTGCGTTCCGAAGAGGATGCGGGGCTGCTTGCCGCCGCGGACCGGGTGCGGGTGTGCCGCCACCAGCTCGCCCAGGAAGGCATTCAGCCGCCCGGTGGGGATGCGCCGGTCCCAGTTTTCCAGGGCCAGGTCCAGGGCGGGCACCAGGCGGTCCTTGTGCCAGCCGGTCTTAGCGGAGATGTTCACCCGGGGCGCCCAGTCCACATGCGCCAGGTCCTGCTCGATCTCGCGCTCCAGGTAACGCCGGCGCTCGTCGTCCAGCAGGTCCCACTTGTTGAAGGCGAGAACCAGAGCGCGGCCGGACTCGATGGCCAGCTGCAGGATGCGGACATCCTGCTCGCTGAGCACTTCGTCCACGGCGAGGAGCACGACGGCGACCTCCGCCTTTTCGAGCGCGGCCTGGGTCCGGAGCGAGGCGTAGTAGTCCGCACCCTGCGCCATGTGCTGGCGGCGGCGGATACCGGCCGTGTCCACGAAGCGCCAGGTGCGCCCACCGAGTTCGATGAACTCATCCACGGGGTCGCGGGTGGTTCCGGCAGTGTTGTCCACCACCACGCGCTCGGATCCGGCCAGCTTGTTCAGCAGGGACGACTTGCCCACGTTGGGGCGCCCGATCAAGGCGATCCGGCGCGGCCCGCCGGAACGCTCCAGGCCTTCGATGGTTGAAAATTCCGGCAGCACGTCCATCACATGGTCGAGCAGGTCCGCCACTCCGCGGCCGTGGAGCGCGGAGACGGGGTACGGTTCGCCGAAGCCAAGGCCCCACAGAACGGCGGAATCGGCCTCCTGCGCGAAGTCGTCCACTTTGTTGGCCACCAGGATGACCGGTTTCTTGCTGCGGCGCAGCATCTTCATCACGGCCTCATCGGTGGCGGTGGCACCTACGGCCGAGTCGACGACGAACAGGACGGCGTCGGCGAGTTCCACAGCCATCTCGGCCTGCTCCGCGACCCGGGCGTGGATGCCGCGGGCGTCGTGCTCCCAGCCGCCGGTGTCCACGAGTGTGAAGTTGCGGCCGTTCCAGTTCGCGGAGTACATGACGCGGTCGCGGGTCACGCCGGGGGTGTCCTCCACCACGGCTTCGCGACGGCCCAGGATGCGGTTCACCAGGGTGGACTTGCCCACGTTCGGGCGCCCGATGATGGCCAGGACCGGGTCAAGCTTGACCGGGCCTTCGAAGTCCTCGTCGCCGTACTCCCCGCTGAGCAGGGCGGCGTCTTCCTCATCGAGGTCGTAGTCTTCCAGGCCGGCCCGGAGGGAGGCGGCGCGAAGCTCGGCCTCGTCGTCGTCAATGGCTGCCAGCCGTTCGGCCACCTGGTCGGTGCCCGTGGGCGTGTATTCGTCTTCGCCTGGGCCCGAGAGGCCGGGGGTCTGCGTGGTGTCGCTCATTGCACTGTCCTTAGTGGTCATCTGCCGGCGTCCCGGCTACTGCTGTTAAGTCTTTGGAGGTTTCGGCGAAAGGCAGGGGCCGGCCGCTGAGTTGGACGCTGTCCCGGACGTGCCCTGCCAGTGCCGCGCGGATCTCCTGCGCCGCCCTGTCCATTGAAGCACGGCCGCTTTCGCCAGCCCGGCGGCCCAGGGTGAGGGCTGTGCCGAAGCTGACGTGGAAGCGCCGGCCGGGCGGCGGCACGAAGTCAAGGTGCTCATTCCCGGTCCGGGTGCCAAGGATCGCCACCGGCACCACCGGGGCTCCCGTGTTCAGGGCGAGCCATGCAACCCCGCCGTTGATTCCGGAGGCTTCCCCGCTCCCCCGGGTTCCTTCGGGGAGGATCCCCACGCAGCGGCCGGCGTCGAGCAGTTCCCTGCTGCGCTGCAGCGCGGCCCTGTCACCGCGCCGGTCAACGGGCAACTGGCCGGAGGCGGTCAACACCCGGCCCAGGAAGCCCTTGAACATTTCCCGCTTGACCAGGATGTGCATGGGCCGCGGCGAGGCGCCGAACATCACGGGACCGTCCAGGAAGCTGATGTGGTTTCCGGCAAAGATCACCGGACCCCCGGTGGGGACGTTCGCCTTGCCGGTGACGGTGGTCCGGTAGACGAGGTGGTCCAGGACCCAGCCCACCGGCCGGCTCCAGGACATGGTCCAGCCCGACGGGACGCCCGGCCTGGCATCAGTCACGGTTGAGGACCTTGGTGACAATGACCAGTGCAGCGTCAACGGTCTGCTCGAAGTCCAGGTCCGAGGAATCCAGCGTGACTACGCCGTCGGCCGCCTGCGTGAAGTTCACCACGGTGGAGTCCTTGGCGTCCCGGTGGGTCACCTGCGCGGCCAGCTGCTCCGCGTTCTGCGTTCCGCCCAGCTGGATCCCGCGGCGGCGCAGCCGGGCTTCCTCGCTGGCCGTCAGCAGCATCCGGACTTCCGCTCCGGGCGCGACGACGGTGGTGATGTCCCTGCCTTCCACCACCATGCGGCGGTGGTGCTTTTCGATCAGCTCCCGCTGCCGGCGGATGAGTTCGGTCCTGGCACCCAGGGTGGTGGCAACGGTGCTGACGGCCGACGAGATGGCCGGCTCCCGGATCGCGTCCGTGACGTCCACCCCGCCCACCCGCACGAATTCCTGCTGCGGGCTGGTGCTCAGCTCCAGCACGAGGTCGCGTGATGCCTGTTCCACGGAGGCGGCATCGTCCAGGTCGATGCCGTTGGTAACGCAGTACCAGGTCAGCGCGCGGTACATGGCCCCGGTATCAAGATAGGCAAGGCGTAGCCTGCGGGCCACTTCCTTGCTGACGCTGGATTTGCCGGATCCTGAGGGGCCATCGATGGCAACGACCAGCGGCCTGCCGATACGCAGCCCGGGCATGGTGTCGAGAAGTTCCTGTGTCATGACTGAAGTACCCGCCATCCGCGGTCGTTTAATGCTTCGATCAGGTGGTCGTGCTTGTTCGGCAACACTGACAATTCCACCATGCCCACGTTCTGTCCGGACGAATGGTCCAGCCGCAGGTCTTCAACGTTAACGCCGATTTCACCGATCTCGGTGAGCAGCCGGGCGATCTGGCCGGGCTTGTCGTCCACCAGGACCGTCAGCCAGGAATAAGCCTGCGGCGGGCCGCCGTGCTTGCCGGGGATCCGCGCCTGGCCTGCATTGCCCTCGCTCATCAGCTGCGCGAGATCAAGGCGCGCACCAGGGGCCGTGGGCTGTTCCAGCGTGTTGATCAGGCGGTTCAGGTCCTCCCTGACGCCGTAGAGGATCTCCACCACCTTGGCCGCATTGCCGCCCAGGATCTGCACCCACAGCGTGGGATCGCTGGCGGCGATCCGGGTGACGTCCCGCAGGCCGTTGCCGGCCAGGGACAGGGCGTGCAGCGGCGTTCCCTGCAGCCTGCTGGCCAGCAGTGAGGACATGACCTGCGGCAGGTGGGACACCAGGGCCACGGCCTCGTCGTGTTCGTCAGCAGTGAACTGTGAAACAACTGCGCCAAGGTCGGTGGCCAGTGCCCGGGCAGTCTGCAGGGCGGCTCCGGAGGTTTCCTCGGAAGAGCACACCACCCACGGCATGGAGGTGAACAGCTCGCCGCGTGCGGCAACCGGTCCGGACTTCTCCCGCCCAGCCATGGGGTGGGTGCCCACGTAGCGGGATAGGTCCACGCCACTGCTCCGCAGCCGGGCGAGGATGTCCGCTTTCACGCTGGCGATGTCCACCACCACCGAATCCGGGTAGTCCGCAAGGGCCTGGCGCACCACCTCGGCCGTGACGTCAGGCGGCGCAGCAACCACCACGAGCTGGGGCCGGCTGCTGCCCAGTTCGGACAGCGGACGGCCGGCACCGATATCAACTGCCACGGCCTGGTGGGTTGGCGAGGGGTCGGACAGGAAGACCGGCACTCCGCGGCCCCGCAGTCCCAGGCCGATGCTGGCTCCGAGCAGGCCGGTGCCGAGCACCACCACCGGACCGTCCAGGTGCCCGCGGCCCTGGCTCTTGAAAGCGGACACGGCTCAGAGTCCTACGGATGCCAGCAGGTGGCCGATCTCCTGCTTGCCGAGGTTCCTGATGCTGCCCTGGCGCTGGTCCCCGAGTCCGATGGGGCCAACCTTGACCCGGACCAGCCGCTGGACCGGGAAGCCGACGGCGTCGAACATCCGGCGGACAATGCGGTTCTTGCCCGAGTGCAGCACAACTTCGATCAGCACGTGGCCGGGCGTGGAGTCAACCAGCCGGAAGGAGTCCACCGAGGCAAGGCCGTCCTCCAGTTCAACGCCGGCCTTCAGCTGCGCGCCGATCCCGTGGGGGAAGGGGCCGCGGACCTGGACCAGGTAGGTTTTGGGGACTTCGTAGGAGGGGTGGGTCAGCCGGTTGGCAAGTTCGCCGTCGTTAGTCAGCAGCAGCAGACCCTCGGTGGCAACGTCCAGGCGGCCCACGTGGAAGAGCCGCTCGCCCTTGTTCTTGGTGTTCTTAAGGAAATCGCTGATGCACGGCCGGCCCTCCGGATCCTCCATGGTGGAGACAACGCCCTTGGGCTTGTTGAACACCATGTAGACCAGGTTTTCGTCCAGCTGGATCCGCAGGCCGTCAACGTGGATGACGGCAGTCTTGGGATCCACGCGTACACCGAGTTCGGTGACCACCTGGCCGTCCACCTCCACGCGCCCTTCCGCGATCATTTCCTCACAAACGCGGCGCGATGCCACGCCGGCGGACGCCATCACCTTTTGCAGGCGGATGCCATCGGCGTCGTGGAGTTCCGACTGCGGCACGTCGCGGCCGGGCCCCTTCCTGCGCGAGGGCTTGCGGAGCGGGCCGAGGTTCTGGCCGAAGCGTTCGCTGCCGAAGGCGCGCGAAGCGGCGGCACCCGGTGCCGCGGTGCGGGGCTTGGCCTTGGGCGCACCCGGGGTTCCGGGAGCCTTCTTCGCACC
>NZ_JBNHFD010000087.1:0-17500 GCF_059089865.1 Arthrobacter sp. Y3221157 | reverse complement strand
GGCTACGGCGCCACCGCCAGGCGGCTCGCTGCGGCACGCAAGGTCAGTGTCACCGGCTTCACGCTTTCCGCCGAGCAGGCCCGCTACGCCGCCGCTCATCCGGCACCGGACGTGACATCCGGGTCCGCGACTGGCTGGCCAACGGGCTGGCGGATGTCTCAGTTGACGCTGCATGGGCGATTGAGTCCAGCGAGCACATGGTGGACAAGCCCAGGTTCTTCGCCGAGGCGCACCGCGTGCTTTCGCCCGGCGGCCGCCTGGTTGTCTGTGCGTGGCTCGCCGACGCTGGTGCCGGCGGCTGGAAGGTCCGTCACCTGCTGGAACCGATCTGCCGCGAAGGGCGCCTGCCGTCGATGGGCACGCGCGAGGAGTACGAGGCGATGGCAACCGCGACGGGCTTCACGGTCACCGGCTATGAGGACGTCAGCCCCCGCGTTGCCCGCACCTGGTCCATCTGCGCTGGCCGGCTGCTGAAGGCTTTGGTGGTCGACGGCGGGACGCGCCGCGTCGCCCTCGGCGCACGCAACCGCGGCGCCGTCCTGAGCATTCCCCGCATGATCCTGGCCTACCGCACCGGTGCTATGCGCTATGGGATCTTCACACTGACCAAGGCTTAAGTGCTCAGCCTTCTATTCTGAATGCCTGTCTCCGGCTGAACCTTCTTTGAGCCATAAGGTGTCGTCCTCGACCCGGTCCAGTTCATCCGCTGCAAAGTAGGCGTGGCCCGTCAAGAAGCCGGACTTATCGACTTCCACATAACCGATCCGCAGCAGCCTCTCCGCCGTATGGTGGGGCAACTTTGACGCCGCAGCAAAAGCGGCAATCCCGGTGTTGACGAGGCCCCCTGTTTCCGGGTCAATCTGCCCTTCCGCGGTAATGGCCTGGGGATCACCCATTTTCAGGTCCTTGACCTTGCCGACCTTTTTCCCATCAGACGCCACGACGTGCATTCCTTCACGCACCTGTTCGATGACCTCCATGGCTTCTCCTTCGGGCCGCAACCAATGGGGATAACAGCCAGTGTAGGACTGCCGGGCCGCCAGTAATAGAGGGGGGAACCGGGCTGATGCAGGGGCCTACCCTTGCTCCCGGCGGGCGGTTGGTTAGCTGCCCGGGGCGATTGTATGGAGTCCTGCTTGCGTTGCTGCCTTTACGAGCTCCCTGTCGGCGGGATCAGGGTGGCGGCAATTTCACCATTGTTTGTGACGTCGATGGTTTCACCGTTCTTGACGCGTTCCAGCCAGCTGAAGCGGCTGCTCTAATGCTGGGTGTGCCGATTGATGAACTCGAGCACGGCAGGGCCGGCCGGGTCAATCAAGTGTCCGCCCGGCACCAGAACCGTCTCCGTGTTCGGGAGAAGCTCGGAAAGCCGCTGATTGACGGCATGCAGGACATCAGGGGAATCTTCCGCGGAAACGATCAGAGTGGGTTGCGTTATATCCCCAGCCTCCTGCTGGCTCAGTTCGAGCGGATCGCGGCTGAGGTCCATGCCCCGGCCGGCGGCTTCGGCCAGGACGGCCGGGCTGGTCCCGGCGAAGTGGAGTTGCAGGTGGGCCGGCAATGAATCCCACACCTCGCCGCCAAGAGCCTCGCGGAGGATGACCTCGGATGCAACGGCGGGGTCCCCGGCCGCTGCGGCCAGCATCTTCCCGCGCAGTTGCCGGGCCCAGCCGGCAGCCTGCGGGTCCGCTGTGACCATCGCAGGCTCCAGCAACACCAGCGCCCTGACCTGCCCAGGCCGGCGGCGGGCAAGCTCGAGGGCGACCACACCCCCGGAGCTGCGTCCGACCACCACGGCGGGCGCCGCCGCTGCTTCCTCGAGCAGCGCGGCGGCATCCTGGACGTGATCGTGGAGATCGAGCGGCGCGGCGGGGTCGGCGCGCCGGCTGCGGTGGAAGCCCCTTCGGTCGTAGATGATGCACCTGCTGTGACGGCCGAGCCGCTGCGCTGCGTCCTCCCACAACACCGCGGAGCTGGGGCTCCCATGAATGCCAAGGACAGGCGTCCCCTCGCCGTGCACCTCGTAATAGATGTCGGCCCCGTGCACCGGCAGGATGGGCATGCCCTCCAGTATAAGTACCGGTTGCGAGGACTGCTGGAGGGCTGTTGTTACCCGCGGGACACCAGTCCCAAAGGGGGTCGTTCCCCGCGTTAGGGCGCGGACCAGAATTGTGGCATTTCCCCCTATCCAGCCGGTGCTTACGCGCGGAAGATGACGCTATGAAAAAGCTCGTGCTGGCCGGCTTCGCCGCTGTTGTCATGGTTGTTGGCACCCTGCTAGGCGCCGTCGTTCCGGCCGGTGCCGCGCCCGACCCCGCAATCACGGCGGGGCAGATCCTCGTGAAGTTCCGCGACGGCGGGGCGGCCGCGCGCGTGCTGCGTCAGCACGGCCTCAGCGACGGGCCCAGTGTCGGCAGCACCGGTGCACGCGTCATTACCGTACCGGCCGGGAAGGAGCTGCAGCTCATCGAAGCCCTGAGCCGGAACCCGGTGGTTGAGTATGCCGAGCAGGACTACGTGGTCACGCCGGCCTCAAACGACACCTACTTCAAAGACCAGTACGCATTGCAAAACAATGGGCAACCATTCACCAACACGGCCGGCACCATCGAGATAGCCGCCGGCACGGTGGATGCAGACGTCGACGCCGTCGAAGCGTGGAAGATCACCACCGGCAACGGCATCAAAGTGGCTGTCCTGGATTCCGGCGTCGCCACCGACAACCCCGACATCAATCCGAAGGTGGTTGCACGGGCCAACTTCACCACATCGAGGAACAACGAGGACAACTACGGCCACGGCACGCACGTTGCCGGCATCGTTGCCGCGACGGCAGATAACGGCATTGGTGTCGCCGGCGTGTGCTCGGGCTGCACCATTCTTGCCGGCAAAGTCCTCAGCGACTCTGGGATGGGGTCCAGCTCAGGCCTCGCGAACGGCATCAACTGGGCGGTCAAGAGTGGAGCGAAGGTCATCAACATGAGCCTCGCCGTCGGGTCGTCAACCACTCTGCAAACCGCGGTGAATAACGCCTGGAATGCGAACGTGGTGCTCGTTGCTGCAGCCGGCAACGGAGGTAGCACCACCATGATGTATCCGGGCGCGTACGCCAACGTCATTGGCGTGGGGGCGACCAACAACGAGGACAAGAAGGCAACGTTCTCCACTTATGGCCCGTGGGTGGATGTCGCAGCGCCAGGGGTCAGCGTCTACTCCACCTTCCCCAACCACAGGTTTGTTATTGCCCGGGAGTACAACCGTTCCCAGGGTTATGACATCGGCAGCGGCACGTCGATGTCTTCGCCGATTGTCGCTGCAGTTGCCGCCCTCGCCTGGAGTACCAACCCAGGCGTGAGCAATTCGGTAGTCCGAGCCAAAGTCGAGTCCAGTACCGACCCCGTTGGCCGCATCGGGACTGACTGGGCACATGGTCGCGTGAACGCAGAGCGCGCCGCGACGTGGCCTTAGGCCCCGGAGCGCTCTGTTACAGTCAGGCACCATGACCGCACTTCGCCCCGACACTGCCCGCACCGTCGGCTTCCTCCATACGGCGGAGGTCCACGTGGCAACGTTTGAGGCCCTGGCCCGGGAGCTCCTGCCCTCCGCCGTCATAGTTCACCGTGTGGATCCCGAAGCGCTGGAGCTTTCCCGGCGGGACACGACGGCGGAGAGCGTACGGGCCGTCGTCGCCGCCCACCTCGCGGCACTTCACGGCGACGGGTGTGAGGTTGTGCTCTGCACCTGCTCCACTCTTGGCGGTATTGCGGAGGAACTGTCGGGGGACGGCCTGAAGGTCATCCGGATCGACCGGCCGATGCTCCGCCGGGCCGCAACCCTCGGACCGCGGATCGGCGTCCTGGTGGCCCTCACCAGCACCGTCGAACCAACCACCCGCCTCCTCGCCGAGGAGGCTGCGGAAGCGGGAACAGGCATCACCGTCGAGGTCAACGTCGTAGAAGGCGCTTGGGACGCTTTCCTGGCAGGCGATTCGGATGCTTATCACGCAAGCATCGCCGAGGCGGCGCGTGCGCTCGCAGGCCGCTGCGACGTCGTCGTCCTCGCCCAGGCCAGCATGGAACCTGCGGCCGCCCTCCTGGCAGTGCTTGAAACACCCGTCCTCACGAGCCCCCGCTCCGCCGTCGAAGCCGTCGCCGCCTTCATCCGGTCCCGCGTACCCGCCGGGACCACGGGCACTATCTAACGCACGCGGATGTTCGACGCGTGCCCGGGGACGTCCAGTGGCTCCATGTCTGCGGCCCGGGTCTGCAGCAGGCACCATTTGCGCAGCGGCATGCCGAGTAGCTGTGGCAGAGACCCGTGGTGCTGCTTCACCAGTGGCGTCCCCACCGCCCCGAACAAGGAAACGCTGATGCCTGCATCACCGTGAAGCAATGGGTCCGCGAGCACCGCGACCCAAGCCGTTTCGAGCGCCTTCGCCGCGGCCTCGGCACTGCCGTTGACACCTTGGAAGCTCCTGGTCAGATGGGCGTGCATCCGCTGGTGGTCGGTGAGAGCCGGAGCTTTGGCGGTTGTCGCCTTCGGTGCCGAACCTGTGGCTTGCGCAGCGATGGCAGCGAAAGGACGCTGCGTGCGCTGGTCATCTGCAGGCGCAAAGGCCGCCATTAGGTCCGCGAGCTCCTCGTGCAGCGCGGCGATCTGGCGGTGGATCGCGCTGATCCGCTGGGCCCGGCTCGCGTTCTCGCTCTGTTTCGAACCCTGAAGCCTGGCTTTCACATCAGCCGGAAGGCTGGTGCGGAACAGCGCACATAGTGCGGCGGCGAGGCCAAGCCGCGTCCCGCCGTCGGGCAGGATAAGCGGCGCGGGACTGGTGGCGGTCGAAAGAACAGTGACCAGGTCCGGCAGGCTGCCGTAGACCCTGCCCCAGCGGATGCGCTCAATGGCGGTCCGCTCATCCACCTGCGGGGAATATACGCTCTGCATGAGGCGCAACTGCACGGGGTCGAAGCCCGGGAAGTGCTCCGGGAGGATCGAGATCCGCAGGGCCGCCCGGACGGCGTCGAGCTGCCGCGATACCTGCTCCACGGGGTTGGCCACCATCAGCCCGCCCTCCAGTTGCCACCGCGTGCCCGTGTCGGCCGCAGAGACGACGCGCTGGGGGAAGCCCTTCCACTCGCTGACCATCAGCGTCCCGTGCCGGGTGTTGTAGAAGAACCAGTCCACCTCCGCCACCGGCCTACCCGGTGCATCGACCCGGCAGTTGCTGAACGCCCAGACGTCGTCGTCGAGCAGGTCGCTGAGCTTGGCAACATCGCGTGGGGAGGGGCGGTGGGCAGCTGAATTGGCGGAAGGAAAGTGCAGCAACGATGGCCTTCTGGGGAGCTCAGCCAGCCAAGGGACCCCCACGCCCAAAACCAGTCGCGCCTCATGCGCTACGTCATCATCACTGGAGCGGCGGTCCGGCCGCAAGGCCTATCCGGCGTTCGGCTCCCGTACTGCGGTCAGGGGAGCGGACCTCCTGCCCGGACTACCGGGAATCGTACAATGCGGGCGGGCTCACGCGGCAGAACACTGAGATGTTTTCAGGGTCCGCATTCCTCAGCGCAAGTGCCATACTGAGCCATGGTTTCTTCCTCTGGCGGGAGCACTCCCGGCGTGATTGCGGTGGTCGGCGCGACGGGGCGGCAGGGATCGGCCGTGACCCGGCACCTTCTTGGCGATGGATGGCAGGTGCGGGCCCTGACCAGGAACCCGTCGGGCGAAGTGGCCCGGGCGCTGCAGGCGCTCGGGGCAGAGGTCCGGCAAGCGGACACCGAGGATCCTGCTTCCCTCCGAAGGGTGCTCGGGGACGTGTACGGGCTCTTCAACGTGCAGAATCCAATGACCAGCAGCCTCGACGCCGAGATCCGGCAGGGCAGCAACGTGGCGGCAGCCGCCGCAGAGGCCGGCGTCCGGCACGTTGTGTACGGTGCGGCCGGAGTCGGGGAAGACAAGACAGGCGTGGGTTCCTGGGATTCGAAGCTGGGCATCGCCAAGCGGTTCCGTGACCTGGGGTTGCCGCTCACCGTGCTCCGGCCGATGGCGTTCATGGAACTCATGACCGACAAAGGGTACTACCCGCCCGTCTCCACCTGGCACCTGATGCCGAAGCTGATGGGGCCGTCGCGGCCCGTCGGATGGCTTTGTGTTGACGACTTGGGGGCCATCGCCGCCAGGGTGTTTGCGGATCCTGACCGGTGGACAGGGTCCGTGCTGGGCCTAGTGTCCGACATCCAGTCGATCGACGCGTGCCGGGGGCTGTGGAAGGAACGGACCGGGAAGAAACCCCGGGGCTTCCCCATGCCGGTCTGGCTCTTTGAACGCTTCGTGGGAACTGACCTCGTCACCATGTGGCGGTGGCTGCGGACGGAACGCTTCGACATGAGCACCAACACCACCCGGGAAATCCTCCCCGAAGCCCTGACCGTGCGGCAGTGGCTGGACCGGCAAAGCCCGTAGCGGGACTTTTCCAATGAACGCGGATGTGACCAACACCCCGTGGGCGGCTCGACCACGGGGTGCTGCTCACGCCGGGGTGCTAACCGAAGACCTCCGCCAGTTCCGCACAATTGTGGAACGGCGAGATCGGGTGGGCGGGGACGAACAGGTGGCCGGCCTGGAGGAGTGCCATGCCTGCCCTGCCGGTGTGCGCGTGCTCGTGGTGGGCGTTGAGTCCCAGCGCTTTGCCACCGGCCACGTCGATGCACTTGTGGTAGCCGACGGGTTCGCCATTCTCCCACTGCACGCCGAGGACGAGCATGTGGCCGTGAAGCGGCGGTGTGCCGGCGCCCCCGTCCGCCGGGGCCGCCTGTGCCGGACCGGCGGCTCCGACCATCATCAAGGCCACTGCCCCGAAGAATGCTGCTGTCTTACGCATAGTGTTGCTCCTTTCCACGCTCTGCGGCCAGGTTGCAAGACGCGCCCAGGGACCGAAGAGTCATGATCAAAGTAGCCCCGAGGACGCGCCGCCACAATGGTTTTCGGACATCCAGACGGCGATGAACCACAGCCCCGGGAAGCGCGTTGGTCAGTCCGCAAAGTGTCCGCGGGACACCCATCAAGCCCTGGTCCCGCCGCCATCGTTCCAGTCTGCTCGCAGTGCCCTGCAGGGCGGTTGCTGCGTACGGAACGCTTCGACATGAGCACCAACACGACCCGGGAAATCCTTCCAGAGGCCCTGACCGTCCGGCAGTGGCTGGACCGGCAAAGCCTGTAGGTGACACGGACTTGGCCTCCTATCCCAACGTCCTTCGTGGAAGACTTCGCGTATGGACATCGAGCAATGGTGGACAAGACTGCGGCCAGCTACGCAGGAATGGCTGATTGAGAACAACGGCGGCGTGGTGCCGGAAGAAGTGGTGGCCGAGATCGCCCACGCCGGGGGACCGGCCAGCACCGACCCATGGTGGGCCGGCCCGGGCGAAGAACCGGGCCACTATTTCCCGGACGAAGCCGTTGATTGGGTCGAGGCGATGGCGAATGATGAGAACCCTGTTTAGGAAGAGGCTGCCCGCTGCAGCCATGGGAGGTGGCCTTGAACGGAGTCTCTGGTCTGAGCGGACCGCACTGGCGCAGGGTCATGGCTGCGCTCGCCAGCCGGGAGGCGCGGACAGCGTACGCGCAGATTGTGCTCGGTGAAGAGGTCCTTCCCGGTGCGAAAGAACAGCGGCGCTCCAAAGCCATCGGGATGCTGCTGGAAGCCGGTCTGGTCGAGTGGTCAGGCGGCAAGGGCCTTGAGGCGACGGACGCGGTCTTCCGGGATCTCCTGTCGCAGCACCCGAAGCGCCAGCCCAAGACCGGGGTGGACCGCTTCCTGCGGCTAGGCCGGATCGACCGGTACCCGGCCAGCCCTGCCGACCGGCGCGAGCTTCTGGCCTGGGTGGTTGGCCAGGCCATCCGGCCGGGGGAGGACCTTACGGAGCGGCAGGTGAACGAGCGGCTCCTGAACTACACGGACGACGTCGTGTTGTTGCGCAGGTATCTCGTCGACTTCGAGTTGCTCGAGAGGACGGCGTCGGGGTCCTCGTACCGGCGGCCAGCCGACGAGCCTGCGTAAAAACCGCATGCGAGAAAAGCTACCGGGACACCACGCTCTACACCACCCTCGCCCCGTGTGCCACGTGCGCCGGAAGCATCATCCAGTTCAAGGTCCCCCGCGTGGGGGTCGGGGAAGCAAGGACGTTCGACGGCGAACTCGAGCTTTTGCGCTCACGCGGGGTTGGGGTTGTGGTCCTGGATGATCAGCGGTGCGTGGACATGATGCGCGGTTTCCAGTCCGCCCACCCTGAACTCTGGTCCGAGGATATCGCCGAGTAATAGCGGCTAACTGGCCTCAAGCACTCCTGGGGAGTAGATTTCCCGTTGTCACCCACCGTCGGGGATGATCTGTCCGGCGGCGGAGGTCCGTACATCAGGGCGCCCCTTGGGCCTTGTTATTGGGGAAACAGTGCCACGGAAGCTGTTCTGCGAAATCTCGCCACTTACGTACCGCATGTCTGTCCAGCGCATGATCCTCAACCGGCGAGTCCAGGATCTCCTCTCCACCGCCGTCTTCGCCCGCCAGCGGCATGAAGAACCCCTGCCTGCACTCGTGTACCGCCACAATTCCTTGATCCGGCGGAAGCTCGGCAATGTCGACCTGCACCTGCAGGAGAACAAGGCGGTGAGCCTCGGCATTGCGGCGCCCCTGGTGAACTCAGTGGTGATCCGCCCGGGGGAGACCTTCTCCTTCTGGAAGCTCGTCGGCAGCTGTACGGAAGCCAAGGGATACCGGGAAGGCCTGGTCATCAATCATGGCCGCCCGGACTCGGGCATCGGGGGAGGGCTGTGCCAGTTCACCAACCTCCTGCACTGGATGGTCCTGCACAGTGAACTGACGGTAGTGGAACACCACCATCACGGCGACCTGGACTTGTTCCCGGACTTCAACCGCCAGATCCCGTTCGGCTCGGGGACCTCGATCATCTACAACTACCTGGACTACCGGGTCCGCAACGACACTGGCCAGGCCTACCAGTTCCTGGTCAGCACTACAGATGAACACTTGTGCGGCGAGCTCCGCGCCGAGCGGGTCCCGGACGTGAAGTTCCACATCCGGGAAGAAGACGCCTACTTTTACGAAGCAGAAGGAAAGGTTTACCGCCACAACAGGGTGATGCGCCTGACCAGGGACAAGATCACCGGGCTGGTGACATCAAAGAAACTGGTCATCGAGAACAACGCTTTGGTCCTCTATGACCGGGCATTGATCAATTCCCCGATCCTCGCTGTTCCACCCCTTTCCGCGGCCTAACCCCCTTCCGAACCCTTCGGCGCCTGCTGCTGGCTGGTGGTCCACTTGGCGTGCTCCTGGGAGATCAGGCCCTCGATCCGCTCCGCCAGCTGCCGGTGCCGGTCCGCGCTGAGGTAGGGTCCGGCCTTGGCCAGGTACAGGTAGCGTTCGTGCTTGAGGGCTTCGGCGGTGGAGCGGTACGTGATCCAGCGCTCCTGGAACTGGTAGAGGTGCTGGGCGCCTTCCAGGACCACGATGACGGCGGCCAGCGTACCCGTCACCAGGGCCGGGCTGCCGATGCCAGCCACCACCGGCAGTGCCGCCGCGACCGCCAGCTCCAGGAGCTTCAGCCATTTGTAGCGCCGCTGGTTGTCCCCGCTCCTGCTGTCATACCAGGTGATCTGGTCCTCCAGCCGGTCCCACGTGGGATCCGCCGTGGCAGGCGGAGGGACGGCTTTGATCCGCCGTGCCCGTACCGGTCCTTCCTCACCGCGCTCCATCCGCTTCCCCTTCAACCGACGCCGGCTATTCGGCCAGGACGAAGAACACCTGCCACCTGTCCGGGCAGAAGCGTTCCCCGGCCAGCACGTAGCAGGGCCAGATTTTCCACGAGCCTGCACTGTCGATCAGGACCCGGCCCTGGGCGTTGACGGTTTCGCCGGGCTCCAGGACCTTCCCTTCATTCATGTCCTCGGTATCCCGGTGGTCATCAGCCGGATCCCGCACCCCCACAAACGTGTACTCCAGCTCGAGGCGCTGGTCCGTGGTGTTCGTCAGGGCATAGCTCACCGTGACGGTGTCACCCACCCGGGGAGACTCAGGATCGCGGCGGCTTGCCGCCTGCAGCCCCGTCAGGCGCAGCCCGTCTTCGCTGGTCACCGGCGAGGAGTCGATTTCGATTCCGCCCCCTGCCTGGACCGGCGCTCCGCCGCCCGAGTTGGCATCCGGCGACGATCTGGGCTGCAGGTTGGCCACGAGAAGGACCAGCAGGAGGACCACGACGACGACGGCGGCCGCCCCGCCCAGGATCAACACCCGCTTGGGGAGGGGCCGGCGCTGCCTGTCCCCGGGTTGGGGTGCGGCCGGAACCGGCCCGGGCGTCTCCTGCTCCGCCGCAGCGGACGCGGCGCTTACCGCCCCGGCCGCCATCCCGCCGTCGTCCTGGTTTCTCCGCACTTCGGCAAGGGTGGTGTCCAGGACCTTGAAGAGCCGGCTGGTATCGAACTCGAAGCGCGCAGGGCTGAACTCGAGCGCCTGCCGACGCGTTAGCCGGGACAGGCTGTCCGGCAGCTCGTCGGCCCGCGGCATCCTCGCCTTGTCCACCAGGATCGGGATCACCCGGACGTTGCGGGTCAGGGCGGCCTGGACCTCGAGGCGCACAAAGTCGTCAGGATCGTCGAGCCGGCGCCGGCCGTGCTCATCGGCGATGGTGAGCCACTCATCGCCGATCAGCACGAGCACCACGTCGCAGGAACCGACAGCACGGGTAATCGCCTCGACGAAGTCGTCGCCCAGCTGGATGGAATCGACGTCCTTGAAGACCTGCCCGCCGCCGTACCGGTCAGCCAGCCGGTCATACAGCCAGCCGGCCGGGTACGCAGTCTCTTCCCGCCGGTAGCTGATGAAGATCCGGCCCGTCGCATTCGGGGGAGAATCTGCCATTGCCCACGCCCTTATGACCGAGCCAGACCCCGAGGTCATTACACCGCCGGGGGCGTTACTGGCGCGTTACCGCCGGGTGGAGCGTGCCCCAGCCGGTTGGCAGGGCCGTCAGCTGATGGCGGTCATGACGTTCCAGCCGTCGCCGACTTTGATGCGCCAGCCGAAGAGGCCGTTGCCGGTGCCGGGGTAGGTCCAGAGGGTGCCGTTGGAGTCCCGGGCGACGAGGTCGGGTTTGCCGTCGCCGGTCAGGTCGCCGGCGGCGCTGATGGCGGTCATGACGTTCCAGCCGTCGCCGACTTTGATGCGCCAGCCGAAGAGGCCGTTGCCGGTGCCGGGGTAGGTCCAGAGGGTGCCGCCGGAGTCGCGGGCCAGCAGATCCGATTTCCCGTCTCCCGTGAAATCCCTGGCGGCCGGGAACGGAGCAGGTGCCGGGCCGATGTTGAGCAGCCGGTTTGGCGTGCCGGCCGACGCGTTGCCGATGACGCCGGGGGTGGCGGTGGAGGACAGCTCCGCTGTAACCTCCCCCGGCGTGGCCTCGGGAATCCGGGACAGGATGACGGCGGCGGCACCGGCGGCGTGGGGAGCCGCCATGGAAGTCCCGCTTACGGTGGCCGCCGCGGTGGTGGACGAATGGATGGCGGACGTGATGCCGACGCCGGGCGCATACAGGTCAACGCAGACGCCGTGGTTCGAGAACGTGGCCTGCTGGTCCGAGGAATCGCTGGCTGTGACGGTAAGCGCTTCAGCAACCCGGGCCGGGGAACTGGTGCAGGCGTCCACGCCGGAGTTTCCTGCGGCTACGGCTGCGGTGATTCCGTCCGCCATGACGCCGCGGACGGCGGTGTCCACCATAGTGCTGGCCGGACCGCCGAGGCTCAGGTTGGCCACCGCGGGAGTCCCTGCGGGGTGATGGGCCACGATCCAGTCAAGGCCGGCCACGATATCGGACATGTAGCCGTTGCCGTTGCAGTCCAGAACCCGCACGGGGACGATGGTGGCGGCCTTGGCAACCCCGTAGGTCTGGCCGGCGACGATTCCGGCAACATGGGTGCCGTGGCCGTTGCAGTCGCTGCTGCCCCGGCCGTCGGCGACGGCAGTCCAGCCTGCCTCTACCCGGCCCCCGAACTCTGTGTGCTGGGCGAGGACGCCGGAATCAATGACGTAGGCCTGGACTCCGGCCCCGGAGGACGGGGGCGTGAAGGTGCCGGAGAGCGGAAGGTTGGTTTGGTCCACCCTGTCCAGGTTCCACGGGGCCGGCTGCTGCGTATCGAAAACCTGGACGCGCTCATCCGGTTCGACGGCGGCCACGCGGGGCGAGCGGGCCAGGGCAACTGCCTGTGCTTTGGTGGCTGTCACCGCAGCTCCCCGGACCGCAGCAGAAAAGGTCCTTCCTACCTGGACGCCTTGTGACCGCAGGGACGCCGCCTCTTGGGCGACGTCGGTACCTTTGCTGAAACTGACAAGATACCGGCCACTGTCTGCGGGCTGCGGCACCACAGGTTTTGCCGCCGTCGGGATGGCTGCGGTGGCGGGCTGGGCTGCCAGCGCCACGGCAGCAACGGCCGCCAGCACCGCGCCAAGAGAGCTTCCACATCGCTGAGGGAATGACATTGGGATCTCCTAATAACCGAGGCGTCCTGGGGTGAACAGGCGCGCATGGTTACGCAGGCTGTGCCCGGCCGGGCCAGGAAACTTGCCCCCTGGCCACGCCCTATGTCTATTCCCCCCAAGCGGCTCCGGCTGAGCCCGGAGCCTGTTCCGCAGCGCAAGCTCCTGCCAAGGAAAACCAACGCTGTGAACCCGGCAATCTTAACAAGGCCGGCCTGCGAGGCACTAACCCGGGGTGCTGCACCTAGAGTGCCCGTCTGGCCTTTACGATGTATCAAAGGGTGCCGGGTCGCTCGCTGTCGGCCGCAACCCGGCAACGTTGTCTGGCTTTCCGGAGGGTTATCGGATGCACCAAGCAGTCCCGCGTCGCAGGCTCCTCCGGAGTGCGGCCGCAGCCCTCGCAGCCCTCCTGGCGATTACCGTTTCGGGATGTACCGGCGACCCGGAGCCGCCACCCGAGCCGACCCCCGCACCGGTCGATGTGCGTATCGCTGCCGTAGGTGACATGAACGGCGAGGAGAACACCGACCCGGAGAGCCCGTCAGGCCGGAACGGCGCGGCGATCACCGAACTGGTGGAGAACAACGAGATCGACGCGTTCCTGGGGCTCGGTGACTTCCAGTACGACACCGCCTACTGCGAAGACCTGGTGGACTACTGGATGCCGCTGTGGGGCGGCACGATGAGCAAGCTGTACTGGGTGACGGGCCCCAACCATGACTGGGAACCCGGCCGGAACGAGGACCTGGACAACTTCATGAACGGCCAGTGCCCGGGGTCCACGGTGAAGGCTGCCATCAACCAGGAGCTGGGGTTCATCGGAAACGGGAAGGCTTATTCGAAGGAATTCGGGAACTGGCACTTCGCCTTCCTGCCGTCCGGGCAGTGGCGGTACAACCCCCGGGAGGCTCGGGCGCTGACGAGGTGGCTGGACAGGGACCTCGCTGCCGCCAAGGAGGATGGCAAGCACCTGGCCGTGGTGCATCACGAGCCATACTTCACCTCGGACACGGACGAACATGAGCGGGCCGAGAACCACAAGCCCTGGATCGACGTGATGTGGAAGCACCGCGTCCGCCTCACACTGTCCGGGTCGCAGCACAACTACGAGCGTTCCTGTGCCGTGAACAACAGGGACCGGTGCGACGACGACGGGATCACAGCGTTCCAGGTGTCCACGGGCGGCATCGACCTCCGGCCCTTCACCAGCAGCCCGCGGTACATCGAGAAGCGGTTCAGCGACACCCACGGGTTCCTCCGGCTGACGCTGCGGACCGACGGGTCCTTCGACTGGAACTTCGTCCCGACAACCGGCGAGAGTACGGACGAAGGGTCGCGCCCGGCACCGGAGCCGGACGACAACTAGCCGGACGACGGCGGTCCCGACTTCATGCCGCGGCCCCGCGATGGCTGTAGCGGGACCAGAAATCCAGGACGTGTTGCGTGACTTCGCGCGGTGCGATCAGGAGCGGGGCCACGTGGCCGGAGCCGGTAACCCGTGCGAACCGACCGTCCGGGATGCTATCCGCCGCGCGTTCCGCCTCCTCGGGATCATTCATCGGGTCGTCGCGACCCACCAGCATCAAGGTGGGGACCTGCAGGTGCGGAAGGACCGGGCGCAGGTCAGGCCGGTGCAGCATCACCGAACGCATTGCCCAATACTTGCCGCGTCTGTTTCCCCCGCGGAAAGCTTGACTTACCGCCGCAGCAGCCGCGGGAGCTGTTTTCGCCGCATCACGCCCCGCCAGCGCCTCTACCAGTGATGCGCTGAAAGGCCCTGGACCCACGATCCGATAAAGGAATACCAGCAAAGACGTCTGCAGGCGCTCGGAACGAGGCAGGGGATAGGGCGGGGTTCCGATGGTGGTCAGCGTCCGGCAGCGGGATGGGAACCTATGGGCAAAGACAATGCCCACATGACCTCCCCATGCGTTGCCGACCCAGTCCACGGGAGCGGAGATGTTCAGGGCATCCAGGATCTCGCCGGCAGCCGTTGCGCAGTCATCCAGGGAATAACGCTTGCGCGGCCCGGGACTGGCCCCATGTCCCGGCCCGTCTACCAGGAAAAGCTCGTGCGTCCGGCCCAGCTCCTCCACGACGGCGTCGAAGGTGCTGGAATCAACAAACAGGCTGTGCCACAAGAGCGCCGGGGCGCCAGTACCCGTGCGGTGGACCATGAGCGGGCCAAGAATTGTGTCAATCATGGCCGAGGAAGTTTCCGAAGACATGCCCGCCTCCAAAGATACTTGTACAGCTGTTTCCGGCATTAAATGCTTCGGTTTCCGAAGCTTTATGGGATATAGTCTCCTCCGTGCCCTTGCCGTCGTCAAGAGATCCCCAGCGTTCACGGCTCCCCGTCGGCCAGCTCCTGGTCCGCCTGCTCGGAGAGTTCCGCCGCGAACTGCTGGACGAGGCGGACGCCCACGGTTATCCGGACATCCGCCTGGCCCATCTGCAAATCACCGGCAACATTGGGACCAAGGGAATCCGCCTCACGGGCCTGGCCGCGAGGGCCCAGCTCAGCCTGGCTGCCACATCTGAGCTGGTCAACGAGCTGCAGGAGCTGGGCTACCTGGAACGCCGACCTGATCCGGCTGATGCCCGCGCAAAGCTCATCTTTCCCACCGCCCGGGGGCTGCAGATGCTCCGGGAAGCCTCGGCTAAAGTCCGGGAGCTGGAACAGCTATGGGGTTCCTACGCGGGTGAGGAGCGCTTCGAAGCGGCACTGCAAACTCTTCAGGACGTGCTGGATGCCACCCGCCGGGCACGAAAGACAACCTGAAGGCCCAGCGACTCTCGGGAGCCTCGCAGGAAGCCGGGGCTGCCTGAGTTCGGTTCTGCGGAAGTGTTCTCCCCGGAGCGGCTCGCCATGCTTTTCGGCTACAGCCTGCGGCGGTTCAGGGCGTCGAACTGCTCCTGCCAGTCGGCCAGGTCGCGGTCCACGTAGCGCCGGTGCGCCGCGTTCCACTTGGGCATGATGTCCGGCATGAGTTCAGGAGCCGCCGGTTTTGGCGCGGGCGGTTTTGGTGCCGGCGGTTTGAGGGCCGGCGTCGCGTTCCGTGGGGGAGTAACTGGCCTGGGTGCTGGCCGGGCGGTGCGGTTCGAGCCGGCAATCGCCTGCGGGCGGGTCGCCGAGCTGACGAGGCCGGTTAGCCAAAGCATGGTCCGGCAGAAGAGCCAGATCACCCCGAAGACAACGAAGGCGGCGAGAAGGAGGCCGATCCAAAGCAGGATCCCCATAGCTGAGAAGAGCACAACCATGGACCATTTTATCTTCTGGACCCCGGCTTTGGGGCGGGAATCCGGGCATCGACCGGCTCGGTTTCGACAGGCTCAACCACCAGGCCGGCTCTAAAACTCCAGCCGGAACACCCACAGCAGAACGTCCTCGCCCGGCACGTACCAGTCGCGCTCCGGTGCCCGGCGGAAACCCAGGGACTGGTACAGAGCATGGGCGCGCTCCATGAATGTGGCGCTGGTGATGCTGATCGCGCTGATCTCAGGCAGCGACCGGGCGTGCTCGATCACGCGGCGGACCACGGCCCGCCCCACACCGCCGCCCTGGAGGGCGGGGTCCACGGCCAGCATCCGGAACTCCAGCTCGCCGTCCAGGGCGATCTCGCTGTAGGGCTGGCCGGCGAACGTCAGCGTCACCGCTGCGACCACCGAACCGGATTTCTCGGCCACCCACACCTCGGCGTGCTGGGCCCGGTGTTCCACGTCCTCGAGCACACCCATGTACGGGTGGTCGGCCGCGAAGTGCCCGGCGGAAAGGTAGGCGTCCCGCGTGACCCGCCGGACGTCGTCGTAATCCGCCGGGGCCGCCGGCCGGAACGTCAGAGTCACTGTCCGGCCACGTCCGCCCGCGAAACCCCCGCCATGTAGGAAGTCAGCGGGGCCAGCGCCGGCTGGGACGACGGGTCTCCCACGGCATCCGCGCCCACGGCGTTGGCAACGGAAAGCGCCGCGGCGTAGTCCAGCCCGGATCCGAGCGCCAGGACCAGGGCGGCGCAGAACGCGTCGCCCGCACCAATGGTGTTCACCACGGTCGCGGCGGCGGCGGGCGCCTCGGCCACCTTGCGGCCGCGCTCGAATATGGCGGACCCCTCGCCGCCGTACGTCACCGCCACCAGCTTCGCGTCAGCGAGGGCGGGAATCAGGGCGTACTCGCTCTCGTTGACGATCACCAGGTCGCAGCGCTCCAGCAGTTCCGCCGGCAGGTCCATGGCCGGCGCCGCGTTCAGCACAAAGACACCCTGCGCCTTCCGGGCAGCCTCCAGCACCACGGGCAGGCCCACCTCCAGCTGGCACAGCACCGTGTCGTCCGGGCCGAACTCCGCGCCGTCCACCGCGACGTGCGAGTTGGCGCCCGGGCACACGACAATCTGGTTTTCGCCCTCGCGGTCCACCACGATCAGCGCGGTGCCAGTCGCCCCGGGCAGGACCGCCACGTCAGCGGTGTCGACGCCGGCAGCCGCCAGGGCATCCAGCATCCGCTGGCCCTGCGCGTCCTTGCCCACCGCGCCGACCATGCGCGCGGTCCCGCCCAGCCGCGCAACGGCGGCCGCCTGGTTGGCGCCCTTGCCGCCGGGCTGTTCGGACAGCACGCCGCCGCCGATGGTTTCACCGGCGGTGGGAAGCCGCTCGGCGGTGGCGATCAGGTCCAGGTTGATGCTGCCGACCACGGTGACGGCAGGAAGTCGATTGATCATGGAAAGTCTCTTTCGGAGGGGTGCCGGAAGCGGGAGGAACAACATTCAGTGTACGGCATGGGTTGTACTTGTTAGTCATACATGGTTGTATAACAACTCGAATCTTGCCGAAAGAAATGCAAGAACGCCTGCTCGAACAAAGGAGTTTGATGTGAACACCCCAGCCCCGGCGGCCGCCGCACCTCCCGCGGACGCCGCCTCCGCCGTCGTCCTTCCCGACGGCGACGCCAAGTTCTCCGGCCGCCGCGCC
>NZ_JBNHFD010000086.1:0-17659 GCF_059089865.1 Arthrobacter sp. Y3221157 | reverse complement strand
GCGGGCACTTCATCGGCTGGGCACCCATGTACTGGAACATCCCGCGGCCGCAGGACCTGGTGATGGTGGGGACCGCCTTCCAGTCCATCGGGCTGGGCTTGGCCAGCGCCGTCGGCGCTGCCCGTGCCGTAGAGGACGGCCGCACCTTGGTGCTGGCCGCCGGCGACGGCGGTTTCCTCATGGGCCTGGCCGATCTCGAATCACTGATCGGCGCTGCCCGCAGCGCGATCGTGGTGATCTACAACGACGCCGCCTACGGAGCCGAAATCCACCAGTACGGCTCGCAGGGCCTGACCGAAAAGCCCATGCTGATCCCCGAGGTCGACTTCAGCGGCGTTGCCCGGGCACTCGGGGCTAAGTCCGCCGTGATCCGGTCTCTGTCGGACCTCTCCGCGCTGCAGAACTGGATCGACGCCGGCGCCAAGGGCACCTTCGTGGCTGACTGCCGGATCACCTCTACCGTCTGCGCGCCGTGGCTAACTGAATGGATGAACGCGACCCGAACTGCAAAGGCGACAGTGGCGGGGTAGCTAGGTTCTGTTCAAAGGCATTCGCCCAAGTCAGACGTGGGAGAGGTTCACATCGGGCCAGTGCATATTTCGGAAGCTGCATCAAATTATCGAACTGCCGATAACGTACTGGATGGCTGCCGCGAAGGCTTGCTGGAGCCCAACGGAAGCGAATTCAGCCCTATTGTCAGTAACGACGCCTACCGTAGCAGCTAGGGACACAAGGACCGCTTCCGAAGGATGGAACCTTTGCACCGCACTCCCCGACTACGCATGCGATCGGCTCGCGCGGAACAAAAGGCGGAGATACTGCAACTCGCGTACTATCCAAACCTGTTCCGTTCAAGTCCATGGTAGATCAGGATCGAATTGAACAAGTCTTTGCGTACCTCGTCGATGAGGGGTCGATTTTTCGTGGTCAAATAAGACCGTGAAAAACACCATGACACTAAGCGATTTCGTCCCGGGCCTTGAACAACTCAACTTGGCTCTCGCGGAATCCAGCAGCGAAAGCGATTCAGATTATTTCGCTCGACAGCGGGCACAAGATGTAGCGGTCATTTGGTGGGATTCCGTTGCCGATGATTATCACTTCATGGAAATGTACGTAGAGTTCGTACTCAATGGCGCTGATGAGATTCAGGACTACAAAGTTACGCTCAGCAACTTGGAGCAATCTATACGTGAGCGCAAGGATCGTGACACGGAGATATGGGCCGACAGGCTCTTAGGCATCCTCAAGGCATATGTTTCAAAGGTAAAAAGTCTCACATTGCAGCGGGTTCGTTCTGGCGGCGCTAAGCCGGAAGGTGTGGAACATGCAGATTTCTCAGCCCATATGGAACTTCGTGCCGTCAGCCTTCTCATTGCACGCATAGAGAACGTTGACTACTCACTGCAACTCCGCAAGGCGGTGCGAGACTCTAGGCAGGACGCTGCCGATGCACATACGGCAGCCGAATCGGCCCGGAACGCAGCTGGGATGGCATCCGGGTCCACGCTGACGGCAAGATTCAACTCGCTGGCAAGCCGACACTTCTGGGCGGCAACCTCGTTTCGTATCCTTACCGCGGCCGGCGTGATCTTTGGACTATGGTTTGCGTTAGAAGTCTCTATTGGGGAGACAGTGGCTGGGCCTGTCGGTTCGCCAGGCCATGCCATTCTTCGCATTTCGCTCCTGGCAGGCGTGTTGGGGCTAGCCACCTACTTCGGAAGGCAAGCTGCCTACCATCGAGACGTAAGCACATGGGCCCGAACAATCAAAGAACAGTTGCTGACCTTTGACGGATACATGGAGCCGGTCACGGACGATGAGCTTCGTCACCAGATGCGGGCGGCTTTCGCCGCACGCGTCTTTGGTCCGTCTCCCGAATCTAAGGAAGACGGGAGTGTCACCCTCAGCTCGCCCGTGCTAAGTGAACTCGCTACAGCGGTTGCCAAAGCAGGAGCGAAACCGTAGACATCTGTCGTGGCAGATTTCGGCGAGGAGGAGCTACGGGCACAGGTCCAGGCCCTTGCCAACACCAGTCAGCTTCAGGCGGTATTGATCGAGCACCTGCGGCAGGGCGACATTGACCCCAGCCCACTTTTCCCTAGTGGGGGAGGGCAGGATCATGGCGGGGCTGCTCAGAGGTGAGGGACTTCTCGGGCGAGCGTGGGAGTGTGAGCAACAAGGAGAAGGTAGGTCGACCTTGTACCCCCATCCCGTAGCCAATAATCTTGCTACCAGCACGTTGGTCCGCCCAGTTGCAGCTGAACGGACCAACAACGTCCTACTGGATGAGAAAGCGTGCCATAGTAAGCACAATCTGGAGGGCTAGGAGCGCCTGGGTAGCGAAGTTCCGGCCTCCAGATTGTTTCTTCCTGCACCTGCGGCAGCAGCTGTTTGAATGCTTCTTCATCTCACCTCCTCTGGTTCGTCTCTGAAGTATTACTGCGGGCCAGCGGTATTTCCACTACACTGAAAGCGCGGCTAAAGCCGCCAGTCTTAGAGCGATACATAGAGATAGCGGGAATACAGGCGGCTTTAGACGTTCAGCCTGTTACGTCGGAAGTTGCTGTGAAATGACACTGATCTACGATTCCTCCCGGTGGGCGACGCCCAAGGAGCGAGCGGCCTTCGAGGCCCGCCTCCAAAGATTGCGAGGTGCGTTCGGGGAAGCCGTGGAACGAACATCGGCAAAGACCAGAGAAACATTTCCGGTGGAAAGCGCTCTTGCCCGCGGCTTTCGCGTACGTCCTAGTTTCAGCTACAGATCCAGCCCCGCTCCTGGTGGCTACTCGGACCGGAAGGTCCCACCGAGGCGGTTCCGTCCCCCAGCCACCCGAATTTCATCGAGCCAGGGTTCCGCCCTTCGGTTCTTCCTCATGACGTTGGCCGTTGCGCAGTTGACTAAACGTGCAGGTGCACATCCCGATCACATGCCGCTCGTAGGTTCCTCGGACACACCTGGATGGACTGACTTCGTTGCTACCGACGCACAGGACCAAGGCAGGGGGAACGTCTATATTCCGGCGAAAGAAAAACGCGCGAGGTCAATCCGCTCCAGCTTAAAAACACTCGACTCCGCGGGGCTTGTCATTTTGCAGGAATCCACGGGGGGTCGAGGACGCTACGAAAATTTTCTGCTGTTGGACGAAGCGGGTCGCCAGTTGAACGAGGCCGGCACGCGATTGAATGAGGTCGAGCTCTATAAAGTGCCCAAGGCCGGGATTCCCACCATAAATTTGCCGGCTGACTTCATCAAAAACTCATGGTTGCATGTCTTGGAAGATTCAGAAATTTCCCTGCTGCTCATGATTGCATATGGCCGCGGCAGGTTACCAGACGAGGATGGATATGTTGCCATTCCTTCTGAAACACGGCTTCGCCACTATGGCATTGGCCGCGATCCCTTCTCTCACGCCCGAAAGACCTTGGAATGGCTTGGGCTTGTGGATGTTCGGGAAGTAGGTCGTCATGATGACGGAAAGGCCGAGGGCGAGGACGGGCCCTTCTTGCATAGGTTCTCCCTGAAACCTGATGGCTTTGCACAACCAGGCCTAGCGACCGTCATATCGACTTTGGAAGAACAGATCCGGAGAGCCGAGAAATGGTCCGCATAGCCCCGCAAGGAACACCACCTAGAGGGCTGTACGAAGGCTGACCACTGTTCCAGCCATATGATGCCTGGCCTTTAGGCCTCGAATTACTTTCACGGACTTCGTCGCGCACCTCACCGGTACGTAAGTCGACGTAGCCAGCCAGCGACGGGTCCACGGCCCCTTCCTGCACGGTGATCAGCATGTCAAGGTCAACGGCACCACACGGCCTGCTAGCGGTTCGCGGCGCAGAACGGCCAGCACGTCCTCGGCCAGCACCCGGTCATCGGCGCCGTCGCGCCACGTCAACCGGTTGATAACCGACAGCGCCACCGGCTCTGCTTCCTGGCGTCTCTGTTCCAGCGCCATCGGGATGCCCACCCCTACCTGTTGCAGAGCGTCATCCAGGACCGCGTCCGTGACGGCCTCAACATGCCCGCCCATGCCTGGAAAGCCATCCTGAAGGGGCTCAGCCAAGCCACACCACCCACCGAATCCGGGACCATCGGGCGCGATGCCATCACCGGCTACCTCTTCGCGTACTGGGAAGCCATGAACGACGTGCGGTACGACCACGTGGCCAGGTACGAAGCGGGAGACGTGGCGGTCTATGAAGGCTTTGTAGTGGGAACCAACACCGGGGCTTTGCACCTGCCATCCGGCGAAACCCTGCCGGCCACCGGCAAAACGCTCCGGGTCAGGAGCTGCGACGTGACGACGGTCCGGGACGGCGAGATCACGTCCCACCACTTCTACTTCGACCAGCTGGAGTTCCTGGCACAGCTCGGGCTGATGCCCGCGTTATCGCCGCGCTGAGCCGTCCCCGCAGGGCGCGGGAAAGATCAACGCAAGATTGCCCCAGCACGAGCCGTCGCAATCCCCCGGGCAAATAGCATCAAACCATTAGCCGTAACGTTTGATGGGGGAACACGATGACGGAGTCCGGCCCTGCCAACGCACCAATGGAGAATGACCCTTCAGCGACAGATCCTTTGGATCCAGGATCAGTACCGGTCTTCGATATCTCATTCGATTTCAAAACCGATAGGCCTGCAAAAAATAGGCCCGACGCCGATAGGGACAGTCCAAAGCTCCGGTCAATTCACGAGCTGCTGTGGACCAAGCGGCTCAACTCCGGGATCCTTTTCGCACCCAAAGCACCATTGCGTCGCCGGGACGGTTACTTGATATTCGCTGACTCCTCCGGGACCAGGTATTGGTACGGCAGCGACGCCATTACCAACTCCTACAGCAGGTGGCTACGACCGAAACCGCTGGCCGCAGCCATCGCCGGCATGAACGAGGAGCAGCGGGCCCAATACCTTAACCCTCCGTACACCATCGGCAGTGCCATGATCTGGCCGGTCAGGTCGAAGGACCTGCCCACAATGAACACGGCCCGAGGGTTGAGGCGTGTGATCGCGGATCGGATGGACCTCACCCTCGAATGCATCCGCCGTCACTATGCAGGAGAGCCAGGGAGTCCCCTCGCCGACGTCACTCACGCCTATGTGGACTTCTTCGCCCTCTTCGACGGGTTTCAGGAGTTCGTGGATTTCTTCCACTTCCAGGACCTCGTGACGCCGGACTACGCGCAGATCCGCTTCTACCTGCCGTTCAAAAACTTCCAGCGTGCCGGAACCCCCTCCACCACTGAGGAGTACGTGGCATACCGGGAGGCAACGCTGGAGTTCATCGACAAGCGGAGCCGCCGGATGGCCAAATGGATCACGGAAAACCACCCTGACATAGAGGTCCTCGACTAACGCCGCGACAGCGCAAACTGACATGGCTACGGGAACGACCCGGGGTGTACTCGCGCTGCGCTACGGCGTGGTCTCGGTCCTGTTGATCAGCGCTCCACCTGGTCACGTTGTGGTTCTACTCAAGGGGGTTTTCCGAGGCCAGACAAACGTTCCACTCAGGCCTTCCCGAGGATGTGGGCTTCTTTTTACGTCCTGACCTTTGCCCCTACGATCATTGGCCTCAAGTACCTGGGGTACGACGTCGCCGTCAGGGCATTTACCAAGGGCTACAGGACGCGTTCACTGATTGCCTGCTTAATTGCCGGGTATGCTGCAGCAGTGGCCTTCGACGTCGCGTGCCTGGTTGCGTCGTCCCAACCCATCACCGATTCCGGCTTCGCCATCTTTGGCGGACTCCTGCACAGTCCCTGATCCTCGTCGGAGCCGGAGGCGTCATCGCACCCACCGTCCTCCTAAGGGCCGCCCGCCGCAGGACGGGTACAGGCAATACTCGGCCCCGTGACACGCACCCGGCAAGAAAGGTTCCGTGCGCGCCCCAAGGTGTGTGTGGCCTCTTAACGGTGCCCAGGGAACCTTCGTGGCCGACTGCCGCATTACCTCCAGCATCCAAGCGCCCTGGCTGACCGAATGGATGAAGGCTTCCCAGGCCGCAAAGGCGGCGGTGCCTGGGTAGCCTTGGTGGCCGCAATTGGGCTCTGGGCGCTGAATCATCAGCGCATGACTCCAACGGAACTATCCTCCGGCCTACACTCGAGGCTATGGCTACCTATGAACCCGCCGAACTCGCTCGGGAACTTGGCTACACCGATGAACAACGGCCCGGGAAGGTGGTCAGAGACTACCTCCGCAAGAAGTATCCGGACCACCGGAAGCATGAACGCTGGGTGCTCGATGAGGATCAGGCTGCCGATGTTCGGGCTAACGTCCCGCGAAAGGGCGACTAAGTTGCGTAGTGGCCCGTTGGGCCCGCCAGGACGAATGCCAGCACCAGAGGCAGAGAAGACAGGAGCAACAAATTCAGTGACATCTCCTCAGCCGCGCTCATTTCTGCTGCCGGATATGCCCGATACAAGACTGCTAGTGGAACTCACCAGCCACGCGAGCGATCTTTCGGAAGCCTCGCACACATTGGCCAGCGCATTCGCTGCTGGTGAGAGTTCCGAACTGTGGCTCCCGCTAACCTCCCATGCGGTGACGGCATACATTCGCCCCTTCATCCAGTCGAATGTCCGTAGGCGCCTCGACGAGATGCCGGATGTACAAGCCGTGCCCTCGTCGATGAAATGGCTGCACGAGGTGATTCGTCAGTACCGCAACACGACTATCGCGCATTCGCAATCGAATCTTGCCATGCCCCTCCCGTTTGTCCTGCTGGACGACAACGGCAAGCCAACTAAAGTTGCTCCCATATCTCTCATCAATCAGATGCCTCTGACAGTTGCCGAAACGTTTGCCGGCCTGATTACCGCCGTGGAGGACGCTGTAGAACGTGCAACTCAACCGGTTCTGGACCGTCTGGATGCATGGGCACGAAATAGAACAGCGGAGGAAGCCAAAACTTGGGACCCGCCAGAAATCGTCCACGCAGCGGCTTTGGAATTCAGTGCCGGAGAACGAAGAAGCCGGCTTCCTCGCTACACGGCATATTGGCAGGAGCAATTGGTCAGCGACGAGCAAGTAGCGGAGAGCGACCCTCAATAAACCGCGCGTCCATGTTCATCTCGCCGTTACAACCGCCGCTGCCGGAACATCGGGAACGACTCCCGCACCCGGTCCACCGTCTCCAGCGACACCTCCACCGCCCGGACACCAGCAGCCAGCCCCAGGTCAGCTTCAACAACCCCCATCGGATCCACCAGCACACTCCGGCCGACGGACACCGGCGGCGCCTGGCACACCCCCGCCACGTACACGCTGTTCTCGATCGCCCGCGCAGCGTTCAGCGCCAGCCACTGCTCCGTTTTGTGCTCCCCCGGCACCCAGGACGAGCACACCAGTAAAACCTGCGCGCCGGCGTCGGCCAGCGACCTCGCCAGCTCCGGGAACCGGAGGTCGTAGCAGGTCATCAGCCCGAACCGCACTCCCCCGTGCTCGAACACCACCGGCTCGGTGGACGGGCCCGGCTTGATGAACTTCGATTCCCCGAAGCCCTGCGCGTCGAAAAGGTGGATCTTCCGGTAAAAGGCCAGCCGGCCGCCGTCGGACCCGAAAGCGACCAGCGTGTTGTACGCCCTGCCCGGCTCGTCCGAGGTTTCCACCACGCCGGCCACCAGCGTGATGCGATGGCGCCGGGCAATGGCGGCGAGCTCGCGGCAGACGGGCCCGTCCAGCGGCTCGGCAACCGCGGGGAACGTCGCGTCCACCTTCTTTTTCTCGTAGGTGGCGTACTCCGGGAAGGCGACCAGCGCTGCGCCGTCGCGCGCGGCCTCGGCGGCAAACCGGTCGATCGCGGCGAGGTTCGCCCGAATGTCGGCGCCCGACTCCCGCTGCCCCAGCGCAATCCTCACGGCTGTTCCTTTCCTAGGCCCGTCGGCCACACTGCAAACTGCGAGCGTCAGGCGGCCGCCTCGACCGTCGCCTTCTCCGTGGCCGTCATCTCCGGCGGCGAGGCCTTGAAGCCGCGGGTGATCAGGGCCAGGACCACCACGCCCAGCACCAGCCAGGACACCCCCAGCGTAATGGCGTTGCTGTCCAGCCGGGAGAGCAGGTAGGCGCAGACGATCGCACCGATCACCGGGACCACCACGTAGGACACCGGGTTCAGCTGCTGCCCGGCCCGGCGCTGGCGCACATAGTGGAACACCACCGCGGCGTTCACCAGCGTGAAGGCGGTAAAGGCACCAAAGTTGATGAACGACGTCGACGTGGCGACGTCCAGGAAGACCGCGATCAGGCCCACGATGCCGGTGATCACCAGGTTCGCCACCGGGGTGTGGAACTTCTCGCTCAGCCGGCCGAAGACCGCCTTGGGCAGGACGGAGTCGCGGCCCATCGCATACAAAAGGCGGGAGGCACTGGCCTGCGCGGCGAGGCCGGAGGCAAACTGCGCCACCACCAGGCCCGCCAGGAACACGGCACCGAACACCTGCCCGCCGATCTGCAGGGCGATGGAGCTCGCCGCGGACGCCGAATCCTCGAACACGCCGCCGGGGTGGACCAGCTGGGTCACGTAGGACACCGCCACGAAGATGCCGCCACCGATCAGGGCCACCAGCATGATGGCGCGCGGCACGGTCCTGCGCGGGTTGATGGTTTCCTCGGTGAGGGTGGTGACGGCGTCGAACCCCAGGAACGAGTACGCGGCAATCGCGGCGCCGGCGGAGATGGTGGCGAAGCTGGCGGTGTCGTTGAAGAACGGCTGCCCGCTGGCCAGTCCCCCGGCGCCGTTGGCGGACACCACGCTGCCGATGGCCAACGCCACGAAGAACACGAGGACCAGCAGCTGAAACGCCATCAGCACATAGTTGGCCTTGTCAGCCACCTTGATGCCCAGGATGTTCAGCAGCGTGGTGATGAGGATGAAGCCCACGATCCAGACGCCGATGGGGATGCCGGGGAACTGGGCGCTCAGGTAGGAGCCGCCGATGAGCCAGATGACCATGGGCAGGAAGAGGTAGTCCAGCAGCACCGCCCAGCCCACCAGGAACCCGACCCGCGAATCGATGGAGCGGCGGACGTAGGTGTAGGCGGAGCCGGCCACGGGGTGGGCGATGGCCATTCGGCCGTAGCTGTGCGCGGTGAACAGCATGGCCACGAGCGCCACTAGGTACGCGGCGGGCGCGGCGCCGCCGGTGGTTTCGGCGATGATGCCGAAGATCCCCAGGACGATGATGGGGGTCAGGTACGCCAGCCCGAACAGGACCAGCGAGGGCAGCTTCAGCGTGCGGGTGAGGGTGGTTGTCACGGTGTTTCCTTACGGCTTGTAGGACGGCGGTGTCCAGGTGGCCGGATTGATCCGGCCTTGGTAGACGGAAAGTTCGACGGCGGGCTCCCCCTCGCGGAACTGCGACCAGGGGCGGTTGAGGTTCTCCGTGCCGTGCGTGCGGACGCGGTCGACGGCGGCCAGGTCCAGTTCCGCAGTGAGCAGCTGCGGTTGATCGTCTTTTGCTTCGGTGAGGGTATTGCCTTCCGGGTCCACGATGATGCTCTTGCCCTGGCCGGTGGGGCCGGCGCAGTTGACGCTGACCATGAACACCTGGTTGACGATGGCGTTGGCCTTCGCCAAGATCAGTTCCTGCTTGCGGTCCGGGGTGGTGGTTTTGACGACGTTGAGGATCACCTCGGCGCCCATCCAGGCGAGCTGGCGGGACACCTCCGGGTACCAGGCGTCGTAGCAGATGTTCAGGCCCACCCTGCCGATGCCGGGCAGGTCCACGGTGGTGAACCGGTCGCCGGGATCGTAGGGCTCGAACGGGCGCCAGGGGAAAATCTTCCGGTAGTAGCCGGCGAGCTCACCGTCCGGGGACAGGACCAGCTGGGTGTTGAACAGCTGCCCTTCCGGGCCGCGTTCGCAGACACTCCCGGGGACCAGCCAGATATTGAGGTCTTTCGCGAGCTGCTTGAGTTCTTTGACTCTCGGGCCATCCAGCGGTTCGGCACTCGCCTGGAGGCTTTCGGTTCTTTGTAGGTCCGGGTTTCCGTCGCCAAAGAGGTGGAGTTCGGGGAAAACGACCAGCTTGCTGTGCGGCTGGGCTTCGAGGGCTTTTTTGACCTCGTCCGCGAAGGCCGAGACGGGTTCGCCGATGAGGCGCGGCCGGGCCTGGGCAGCGATAAGGGGAAGGATGCGTTGCATGGGTTTGTCTCCGCGTTGGGGTGTGATCCGCGTTATATTAGATCAGAATGAACCAATAAAGGAAAAGGGGGCCGGCGTGGGCCGTAAAGTAGCGGATATGACCCGTCAGCTGGAGGACACCGCCGAGCCCGCCCGCCTTGGTGCTGGCAGGATGCCCGGGATGGAGCGCCGCAGCGCCATGGATGCCGTGCGCATGCGTATTGGGATGGCGATTTCGCTGGGGCTGCTAAAACCCGGCGAGCGGCTGCCGGACCAGGAGGACGTGGCCTTGGGCCTTTCGGTCAGCCCGATCACGGCACGCCGCGCTTTGGCCAGCCTGGCGGAGCAGGGTGTGGTGGTGCGCCGGCGTGGACGGGCCGGCGGGACGTTTGTGGCGGATGCGCCGCCGTCGGATGTTTTGGCGGAGCTTTCGGCATCCCCTGCTGAGTCCCAGGCCGTGAACCGGCTGGTGGACCGGCGGCTGCTGTTCGAATGCGCTGTAACCCACTATGCAGCAGTGAACGCCACAGCCGAGCAGCTGGATGAGCTGGAGCGGCTGACGCGCGAGATGGCCGAGTCGTCCGACTGGTCCTACTACCACCGGATGGACGAGCAGTTCCATCAGCTGGTGGGTACGGCGTCAGGAATGGGCACCGCCGTCGGGGTTTATCACGAGACCCTCGCCGAGCTCTACGACTACTTCATCCCCTACCCCATCGAGAAGCTGCACAAATCCAACCAGGACCACATCGCGCTGGTGGCCGCCCTCCGCGCCGGCCATGTAGAGGAAGCGGTGGAGGTCGCCCGGAAGCACGTGGACATCCTGCACCGGACGATGTTCATGGGACTGGCGAAGGACCACGCCGCCGCGTCAGGCTGATCTCAAAACCTGGGGCGCCGAAATCGCATGGCAACAACACGTCGGGACCCAGTGACGGCCCGGCCGTCCACGCGGCGAAGTTCCGAAGGTTTTCTGGATTTAGCCCCGCCGTATCCTATTTAAGCCTCGATTGGTTAGGGTACGCATGGGGGTAGGCTTTCGAATATGAGTATGCATAAATCGGGACCGGTACAGATCCCGGAGGCAGTGACCGAATCACGAGAGGTTGAAATGGCGCAATCACTTTCGACGGGATCGGGCATTGTCCTGGACCTGATCAGATCCGGGCAGGCTACCACCAGGAGTGACCTTCTGGAGCGGCTGGGATGGTCGCGAATCACCCTGGCCCGGCGGCTCGAAGAGCTGCTCAACGCCTCCATCATCATGAGCGTAGGCCAACTCGACTCACGCGGAGGACGCCCACCTGAAACGTTCGCCGTGAAGCCCGATTCTGGCGTACTGCTCGCCCTTGACATCGGCGGTTCGCACAGCATGGTGGCCATCACGGACCTGGTTTCCACGATCCTCAGCGTGGATGAAGCAGACATCGGTCCAAGCGAAGGGCCGGCTGAGATTTTTGAATGGGCGGGCCAGGTCTTCGACCACATGCTGCAACGCCTCGGAAAGACCAGGGCCGACGTCCTGGGGATCGGTGTCGGCGTCCCCGGTCCCGTTGACATCGCAACCGGCCGCCTGGCATCACCGCAGGTTGACAAGCAGTGGGATGGCGTCGCTGTCCGCGACTACTTCACAAGCAGATACGGACATGCTGTCCTTGCGGTCGACCGGGACGTAAACGTCATGACACTCGCCGAAGCAAGGCGGGGAGGAATCGGGTACCGGGACATCGTGGGCGTGAAGGCCGGCATCGGGATCGGGCTCGGGTTTGTGCTGGACGGCGCGGTGTACCGTGGCGCGCGCGGAGGAGCGGGGGACCTGAGCCGACCGCGGATCGGTGGAGGGCGCCTCCAACGGCTCGAAACTGTAGCCAGCGGAGCGGTGGTGCGCGCCGAACTGGTGGCCCGCGGCTACAAAGTCAGGACAGGAGCCGACATCGTCGAGCTTGCGAAAAGCGGGGACCACCGAACGCTGGCCCTCCTTGAGGAAACGGGAACAGCCCTTGGCCAGACGCTGGCCGACATCGTCGGCCTGATCAATCCGGATGCGGTGATTATTGGCGGGAGTCTTGCCGCAGCGGGCGAACCCTTCCTCACACCCATCCGCGAAGCCATCTATGCGGGGGCACGCGAGTTTGCCACCCAGGACCTCGCCGTTGAACGGTCCGGCCTTGGAGCTGTGGCCGGCCTGACCGGGGCATCGCTGCTTGCCCAGGACGCACTGTTCGCGCCTGACAGGATCAGTCGGCTCACCCACAGCGGAGCAAACTCTCTTGCTTTGGCCTCCACCTGACAAGATCTGCCACTGAAATACTTTGGTCTACTTATAGACTTAAGCTCTGATTCCTTGCTACGGTGATCGAACTCACATCGCCGTGATGTGATCCGTTGACTGAAGGATCCCCACCGTGGCCCTAAACCTTGCTGAAGAACTCTCATCCATTACCACCAATGTCGCTGCTTCCGACTGGAGGGAAGCCATCCGCCGGGCAGGTGATGGACTGGTGGCAGGCGGAGTCACCACAGAGGACTACACGGAACAGATGATCGCGGCCGTCGAAGAGCACGGCCCCTACATCGTTATCGCCCCGGGCGTCGCCCTCGCCCACGCACGCCCCTCCGAATCCGTCAAAAAGGGAGGGCTCAGTTGGGTCAGCCTGGCCTCCCCTGTCGAATTCGGGCACAAATCCAACGATCCCGTCTCCCTGGTTATAGGCCTCGCAGCACTTGACCACACTGCCCACATCGAAGTCCTCAGGGCAGTCGCCGGGATTCTTTCGAATCCGGCCACCCGCAGTGGCCTTGACGCCGCGGCGAGCCCGGAAGAAGTTCGTTTCCTCCTGGCGTGCGCGGCCTCCCCGAAATGAGTAACTCCAACATCACCTCTGAATTGAAAGGCAACGAACCATGAAGATCGTCGCTGTATGTGGAATGGGCATTGGGACATCAGTGCTTCTGAAAATGAACGCAGAAAAGGTTCTCCAGGATCTCGGCATCGACGCCGAAATTGAGGCCGCTGACATTGGGGTCGCCCGCGGCGCGGCGCAAACCGCGCAAATCGTGCTTACTTCCGACGAGCTCGCACCTGAAATTGGCGATGTCCCGGCAGAGGTCATTGTCATCGAAAACTTTTTCGACCTCGATGAAATCCACAGGAAACTGTCTGCCGCGGTTCGATAGTCAATGCCGGTGGTTCCTCCACTTGCAACACCAAAAGACCAACCAACATTTCAGCAATAAGGGAGTGCCTACGGCATGGACTGGCTCGTAGTAGTACTGAATTTCATAGGGCAGCAGATTCTTAATGTGCCCGCGTACCTGATCGGCATCATTACCGCAGCAGGCCTTATCGCCTTGCGTCGCAACTCGGGCCAGGTCATCGGAGGCGCGCTCAAGGCAACCTTGGGCTTCTTCATTCTTGGCGTTGGCGCCACAGTCGTTACCGGGTCACTTGATCCCCTCGGTCAACTCATCCTCACCGTTACCGGCGCCCAAGGGGTCATCCCGACGAACGAGGTCATCACAGCAATGGCCCAAGAACAGTTCGGCGCCCAAAGCGCCTATGTCCTGACTTTCGGCTTCCTCATCATGCTGCTCCTGGCGCGCTTCACTCCCTTGAAGTACGTCTTCCTGACCGGCCACCACATGGTGTTCATGGCCACAATGCTCACGGTTATCCTGTCCGTCGGCCTGGGACAAGGCCTTGACTGGCTGGTGGTGCTCCTCGGGGCTGTCCTGCTGGGCGTGATCATGGTGGTCATGCCAGCGTTCCTTCACCCGTGGACGAAGAAAATCACCGGCAATGACACCATCGCGATCGGACATTTCGGGTCTCTGGGTTACATCGCAGCAGGCGCAGTTGGACAGGCCGCGGGCAAGCGCAGCAAGTCAGCCGAAGAGATCCAGTTCCCTCAGGGGCTGAAGTTCCTCCGCGACTCCATGGTGGCCACGTCACTGTCCATGGTCCTGATCTACATGGTCTTCACCATTTGGGGACTTATCGCACTCCCGCTTACTGAAGCGCTGGCAATCTTTGACGTCCCTGATGCGGGAGCTTTCATCATGGCGGGCTTCGAACAGGCGCTGTTGTTCGGCGTCGGCGTGGCCGTCATCCTTTACGGCGTACGCACAGTACTGGGCGAGCTCGTCCCGGCCTTCCAGGGCATCGCGGCCAAGGTGGTCCCCGGCGCCAAGGCCGCACTCGACATCCCCATCGTTTTCCCCTTCGGAGCAAACGCTGTGCTCATCGGCTTCCTGAGCTCCTTCACCGGAGGCCTGATCGCCCTCGGCGTCCTCGCCCTCTGGCTGAACCCCGTCTTTGGCTTGGCCCTGATCCTTCCGGGAATGGTCCCGCACTTCTTCACCGGCGGCGGCGCCGGTGTGTATGGCAACGCAACCGGCGGACGGAGAGGAGCCATGCTCGGCGGCTTCGTGAACGGCATCATCATCACTATCCTGCCCGCCGTTCTGCTGCTCGTCCTGGGCCAGTTCGGTCTCGCCAACAGCACCTTCGGGGACGCCGACTTCGGCTGGTTCGGCACCCTCATCGGCGTCAGTCTCAGCGGCGGCCCTGCGATCGGCACCGTCCTGACCATCCTTATCGCCACTGCCCTTGTGACGGCCGCTATCGTCTTCCAACGGCGGGTCGTCGATCGTGGATGGGTTCCGGGTGCGAAGCGCGACGCCTGGCTCGCCGAAGCCCAGGAAAACGATAAGACGAAAGCCAAGCAAGAGAGTCCCGCAGCATAACGGGATTCCGGGTCTTCCTCGACCACGGCCAAACACGCAGATAAAGGAACCACATGCCCGAACGTACCGCAATGATCGCCAGTCGCGTAGGCCTGCACGCCCGCCCCGCGTCAGTCTTCGCTGAGGCGGTCAGCAAACTGGAACTGGACGTTACCATCGCTTCCGAAGGCGCAAGCTCCGACCAAGCTCTCGATGCCGCCAGCATCCTCTCCCTCATGAGTCTCGGCGCCTCGCACGGCGACGTCGTAGTACTTCGCGCCGAAGGCCCGGGCGCGGATCAAGCCCTCGACCACTTGGTTGAGATCTTGGAGACGGACCACGATGTAGAAGCCTAAAACCAGCGGGACGTTAAAACCGTCGGGGGTGGCGCGCACAAGGTGCACGCCACCCCCGATCCTGTCAGTCGATAAGCACCGGCTGCTTCCCACCGTCCGAGGATTCGACACCCGGCCGCGTGTCCCGCTTACGGTGGTTCAGCCAGTTCGCCACCGCGAGCAGCGCCACAAGCCCGAAAGTGCTCAGGAGCTGCGGACGGGAGTCCTCGCCGATGAAGCCCACGGTGAAGATCGCCGCGAGAATCAGCAGGCCAAGGGACGTCAGCCACGGGAAGCCGGGCATCCGCAGCGGGAGCTCGGTTCCGTCGCGGTCGGCGCGGAGGCGCAGCGCCAGCTGGGCCAGGAGCGCTGACGTCCACACCAGCAGGCAGGTGGACCCCACGATGTTGAGCAGGACGCCAAGGACCATCTCGGGGAAGGCCATCTCCAGCACCACCGTGACAACGCCGAAGGCGACGCTGGCCAAGACCGCGACCACCGGAACCCGGGCCTTGGACACGGACGCGAGCAGGCGCGGAGCTTCACCGCGCTCGGCCAGGGAGTACGCCATCCGGGAAGCGCCGTAGAGGTTGGCATTGAGGGCGGACAGCAGTGCTGCCACGGCCACCAAAGTGATGGCAGTACCGGCACCCGGCATGCCGGCGGCCTCAAGCACCGCGGCGAACGGGCTCTTCAGCCCCTCGGAACCCACGGGAACCACGGCAGCAATAATGAAGATCGCACCGATGTAGAACACCAGGATGCGCCACAGCACGGTCCGGACTGCCTTCTTCACGCTGCGGGCCGGCTCAGCCGTCTCGGCTGCCGCCACGGACACGATCTCGGTGCCGCCGAACGCAAACGCCACCACGAACAGCGCCGTCGCAATCCCGGCGAACCCGCTCGGCGCGAATCCGTCACCCATGAAGTTGGACAGGCCCGGCGACTGCACGCCCGGTACCAAGCCGAAGAGCAGCGCGAAGCCCACCAGAAGGAACCCGACGATCGCCGCCACCTTCAACAGGGCAAACCAGAACTCAAACTCACCGAAGTTCTTAACGCTGGTCAGGTTCACGGCGGTGAGCACCACGATAAACACAAAGGCCATCAGCCACACCGGCAGCGCCGGGAAGATCGTGGCCAGCAGGCCCGCCGCACCCAGCGCCTCGGCCGCGATCACCACCACGAGCTGCAGCCACCACAGCCAGCCCACGGTGGCGCCCGCCACCGGTCCGTAGGCCTTGGCCGTGTAGACAGAGAACGCGCCGCTGTCCGGGTTGGCGGCGGCCATCTCGCCGAGCGCCCACATCACCAGGATAATGAGCGTGCCGGCCACGAGGTAGGAGATCAGCACCGCCGGGCCGGCAGCCTGGATGCCGGCGCCGGAGCCGATGAACAGGCCCGCGCCGATGGCGCTGCCCAGGCCCATCATGGTCAGCTGGCGGGGTTTGAGCGCGGCGCCGAGGGCGCGGGCAGACGTCTTTGTCTGTTGTTCCATGGGGATTCCTCTGGTTAGTAGGTGGAACTGTTGGGGATAAAAGTTCAGGCAGCGTGGGCTTCGAGGATCCGGAGCACGCGGTTGTTGGAGGCAGGGTCGGCAACGGTGATCCGCACGCCGTCGCCCTGGTAGGCCCGGACCAGGATGCCGGCGCGGTCGAACGCGTCCACCAGCGTGGCCCGGAGCTCGTCGTCGGCGCGGATCCACAGGAAGTTGCCCTGACTCGGCTGCAGCTTCCAGCCCTGGGCTTCCAGCTGCACGGCCATCCGGACACGCTCCTGCCGGACGGCGGCCACCCGCGCTTTCATCTCCTCCCCCGCGTCCAGCGACGCGATGGCCGCCTTCTGGGCCAGCGCACTGACAGCGAAGGGAAGGGCTGTGCGGCGCAGCCCTTCGGCGATGGCCGGGGACGCAACGGCGTAGCCCACGCGCAGGCCGGCCAGTCCGTAGGCCTTCGAGAAGGTGCGCAGGATGCAGACGTTCGGGTACCGGCGGTAGAGCGCAAGGGAATCGGGGCCGCTGCCGGCGTCGGCGTATTCCACGTAGGCCTCGTCGACCACCACCAGGACGCTGGACGGCACAGCCTGCAGGAACGCTTCGATGCGGTCGTGGCTGATGGGCACGCCGGTGGGGTTGTTGGGGGTGCAGAGCAGGATCACCTTGGTCCGGTCGGTGACGGCCGCTGCCATCGCGTCCAGGTCGTGGCCCTCAGCCTCGTCCAGCGGGATGCGGACCGGCCGGGCGCCTGCCAGCTCCACCAGGATGGGGTACGCCTCGAAGGAGCGCCACGCGAAAATCACTTCATCCCCGGCGTCGCACAGTCCGGTGATGATCTGCTGGAGCACGCCCACGCTGCCGGGGCCCACCGCCACCTCTTCGGCAGTGACGCCCAGGTGCCGGGCGAGCCGTTCGCGGAGTTCGACGGCGGCGCTGTCCGGGTAGCGGTTCATAGTGCCGGCCGCTTCGGCCACCGC